>JAUNGV010000092.1 GCA_030524225.1 Eubacteriales bacterium | reverse complement strand
CGGTGTGGACGCACAATAAGACGATTCAGAAGGCGGTGGAGAGTTACCGGATTACACAGGAGCAGAAAGCGCATCTGCGCACGCTTCGCAGATAGGGGCGCGGGAAGAGGCGGTGGAGCGTGCGGGAGCGGAGACGTCGTGTGCAGATGATATTGACACAGCGGAGTAAGAAGAAGCCGGCAGAGAGCGCGGGAGCGGAGATCGCTTTGGCGGGAGGAAGCGCACAGGGGCTTGCCAAAAACGCGAATCCTGTGCAAAATAAACGTTGGCGGTTCAGAGTGCCGGGATTTGCGCGGGAGCGCCGCAAATCTCAGGGATGGCGGATGCGGCATGACCGGGCGTGACGGGAATCGTTCCCGAACGCAGCGGGGAAGCGGATTCTTTTGCGGAAGGGTCATGCGGTGCGATGTCCGTCGTGCAAAGCGCTCCGGATAGGAGAATGCAATGAGTTATCAGAATCTGAAATTTCCGGAAAACAGTGTTTTTCTCGTGACCGGCGGGGCCGGTTTTATCGGAAGCAATCTCTGCGAGGCGCTTCTGCAGATGGGGTACACGGTGCGGTGCATGGACAATCTGTCCACGGGACGCTATGAGAATATCGAGCCGTTCCTCTCTCATCCGAAGTTTACATTTCTCAAAGAGGATATCAGGGATCTGGACGCCTGCCTGAAGGCGACGGAGGGCGTCGATTACGTGCTGAATCAGGCGGCGTGGGGGA
Organism: Eubacteriales bacterium; assembly: GCA_030524225.1. Lineage (GTDB taxonomy): Bacteria > Bacillota > Clostridia > Lachnospirales > Lachnospiraceae > CAG-791. Next base: position 7,323 of record JAUNGV010000092.1, on the reverse strand, counting down.
GCGTTCCGCGCAGCATCGAGATGCCACTGCTCTACGAGGAGATCAACATCCGCGGTACCCTCAACATGATGGAGGCGGCGAGACAGAACGGGGTGAAAAAGTTCGTCTACGCTTCCAGCTCATCGGTGTACGGGGATTCCACGGAGCTGCCCAAGCGGGAAGGTGCGGAGGGAAAAGTCCTCTCCCCGTATGCGCTGACGAAGAAGACCGACGAGGAGTACGGCAGACTGTACAAGGTGCTGTATGATCTGGATACGTATGGCCTGCGCTATTTTAACGTGTTCGGCAGACGGCAGGATCCGAACGGCGCGTACGCGGCCGTGATTCCGAAATTCTTAAAACTGCTGATGGCGGACGAGCGCCCGACAATCAACGGCGATGGAAAGCAGAGCAGGGATTTCACTTATATTGACAACGTGATCGAGGGAAATCTGCGCGCCTGCCTCGCTCCGTCGGAGGCGGCGGGAGAGGCGTACAATATCGGCGCGGGCGGAAGAGAATTCCTGATTGACGTTTACAACGATCTGTGTGAAGCCCTTGGCAAGAAGATCGAGCCGATTTTCGGACCTAATAGAAAGGGAGATATCCGGGACAGCAACGCCGATATCTCCAAGGCGCGCCGGAATCTCGGCTACGATCCGTCCTACGACTTCAAGGCCGGAATCGCACTTGCCATCGACTGGTATAAGGAAAATCTGGGCGATCCGCAGTAAACCGGGCAGCGGGAGGAAAGATTTGTGCCGGAGCGTCACAAATCACAATACATGGCAGACGTGAATTGGAGATTCGCGTCGCCCCGTCGCGAGAATCGCTCCGGAATGGAGATTAATATGCACTACAAAGTGGTAGTGTTCGGCGTAAAGGATACGTCGGAGAATATCATTGAATTTATCCGGCGCGAGCTGTGTCCGGTGGATCTCGTCGTCACGATTGCGCCGTCTGTTCTGGAGCGCAATCAGGTGTCCGGTTTCAAGGGGCTCTCCTTCCTGACGCAGAAGTATGGCATTCCAGTGTATGAGGCGGAGAGTTACTTCCTGAATGACGAGAGGACGAGCCGCTTTTTTGAGGAAAATACTTTTGATCTCGGGATCGTGATGGGGTGGCAGCGGCTGATCCCGAAGGCGGTTCTCGACTCATTTTCGCGCGGGATTTATGGGTTTCACGGAAACTGCGGATATCTGCCGTTCGGCCGGGGGCGCTCGCCCCTCAACTGGTCGATGATTCTCGGCGATACCCGTTTTAACCTGAATCTGTTCCGATACGATGAAAAGGCGGACAGTCCGAACGTCTTCGCGACGGAGATGTTCTCCCTGAACGAGCATGACGATATCCGCACGGCGCAGTATAAGAACATGATCTGCTCCAAAAACCTGATCCGGAAACTGATTGCGGCGTACCGGCAGGGCGGGGAGATCCCGATCCGGACGGATTCCAGAGACGTTGATTCGTGGTATGCGAAACGGACGGCGGCGGACGGCAAGGTGGATTTCACGGAGAGAACGCGCCATATTTACAACCTGATCCGGGGCGTGACGGCTCCTTTTCCGGGGGCGTTCTGCTATGTGAAGCAGGGCGGACAGGAGCAGGCGACAGACGGCGGCATGGCTGCTGGCGACGCGGTCAGCGGGGCAGTGTGCGGCGATATATTGGCTGGCGATGCGAACGCGCAGACGCGTGTCACGATATGGGAGGCACATCCGTTTGACGAGATGATCGACTTCTCCGGGTACGCGCCGGGAGAGGTTATCGAGGTGTTTGACGGCAGGCCGATTGTGCGCACAGTGGACGGTTCCCTGCGGATTGACCGCTACGAGAGCGAACAGGCGCTGGAAGCGGGGGATCTGCTGTACTGAGAGAGGGCGCGCATGACGGGCAGAGGCGCTGAGAATAGAGGCGGAGCGGGAAGCAGGAAGATCAGTGAGTGAATCCTGCTCCGGCAAGCTGGAAATGGTGGATCACTGAATGAAAATCGCAATCAGAATGGATGATATCACACCGGACATGGACTGGGAGAAGTTCAACCGTTTCCGGGCGCTGCTCGATCGGTATCAGGTCAGGCCGCTGCTGGGCATCGTGCCGGAGAACCGGGATCCGAACCTGCAGCGGGGCGAGTACCGGGAGGATTTCTGGGAGGAGATGCTCCGCCTTCGGGAGCGGGGCTGGGTGCTGGCCATGCACGGATGCCATCATATTTATACGACGAAACGGGGCGGGATGTTTCCCTTAAACCGGCTGTCGGAATTCGCGGGTCTTCCCTATGAAGAGCAGCGCCGTATGATTGCGGAGGGGAAACGGATTCTGCAGGAGCACGGGATTGAGACGGATCTGTTTATGGCGCCGGCGCATTCCTATGACAGGAATACGCTGCGGGCGCTGCGGGAGAACGGTTTCCTGCGGGTGACAGACGGATTCGGAACGGAGCCGTACCGGTACGGGGGGATCACGTTCTACCCGATCTCTTTTCAGATGGAGCGGAGCCTGCGGGGCGGCGAGGGGGCGACGACGCTCGTCGTTCACGCCAACGCGATGACGGAGGAGGACTTTGCACGGTACGGACGCATTTTCCAGACACAGGAGCTGCTGCCGTATCAGGAGTACCTCGCGATGCCTGCAGCGCAGCGCGGCGCGTGTGGACGTCTCAAAGAGTACGGAATGGCGACGGCCAAGCGGCTGTTGGTGGCGGCGAAGTCCGCGGCGCGGAGCAGGTGATTGCACAGGAGTGCGGGGCAGCACTCAGATACCGGCTCGCGGCGGCGAAATCCGCAGTGCGGTGTGGCGGGCGGCACAGAAACGGAATGAATGGAAAACAGGGAGAAAACAGATGACGCAATTTTCTGCGACGGATAATCAGGCAGCTCCGATCCGGATTCTGCATGTGCTCGGTGTTCTCAATATGGGCGGTGCGGAGAGCAGGATTATGGATCTCTACCGTCATGTGGACCGCAGTCGGGTGCAGTTCGATTTTTTGGTGCATACGGCGCAGAAGGGAGATGCGGCGGATTCCGATTCTCTGATGGCAGAGCGGGCAAAAGAATATTTTGACGATGAGATTCGATCGCTCGGCGGGAGGATTTATGCCCTGCCGCGTTTTAACGGGAAGAATTTTGTCGCGTATCGAAAGGCCATCCGGGCCTTTTTTGCGTCGCACGGGGGATGGACGGCCGTGGAAGGCCATATGACGAGCACAGCTTCCGTGTATCTGCCGATTGCCGAATCGAGCGGCGTGCCGGTCACAATCGCCCACGTCAGGAGTGCGGGAGTGGATGCGGGGCTTCGCGGTGCGGCGACGCGCCTGCTTCGCGCCTCTCTTCCCCGGCGGGCGCAGTATCTGCTCGCCTGCGGGCGGGATGCGGGACTCTCCGCTTATGGTAAAAAGGAGATGGAAAGCGGTCGGGTGCGTATCGTGCCGAACGCGCTGGAGATCGGTGCTTACCGGTATGATGAGAGAGTGCGCAGAGAAGAGAGGCGGCGGCTCGGACTGCCGGAGACAGCCTTTGTCATCGGCCATGTCGGCCGCTTTGACGCCATGAAGAATCATGCGTTTCTCGTGGAACTGCTGCGGCTCCTTGACGGCGGGAAGGGCGGCGATTTTTACCTGCTGATGATCGGGAAGGGATCTCTGGAAGAGGAGATCAGAGGGAGGCTTGCGGCGGCGGGGCTGTCGGATCGGGCTGTCTTTGCAGGACAGTGTCCGAGGGAGGAGACGGCCCGGCTCTATCAGGCGATGGACTGCTTCTGTTTCCCGTCGCTCTATGAGGGCGTGCCGGGAACGGTGGTCGAGGCGCAGGCGGCGGGGCTTCCCTGTCTGATGTCGGATCGTGTCACGGACGAGGTGTGCGTGAGTCCGCTGGTGGAGCGGCTGCCGCTGGCATCTGCAGGAGTGTGGGAAAGCCGCGTGCGGGAATTGCGGGCGCAGAGGCAGATACAGACGCAGGGGCAGGAGGAGGCGGACGCACCGGGAGCGGGAGAGCACGGCGCTGCGGATGTGTCTGCTGACCGAATCTCTGGCAGAAGCGTGGGAGACAGTCCGGAAGGCGGCAGAGCCGCGGCGTCCTGCGGGGCAATCGCGGCGTTGCGGGACGCCGGGTTTGACATAGAGAGTCAAGCGGTTCAGATGGAGCAGTGGTACCTCTCTCTGGCAGAGCGCAAAAAGAAGCTGCTTCTGATTTCGCCGATGCTGCACCAGGGAGGCTTCGAAAGAGTATGCGTGCGGACGGCGCGTTTGCTGGAGCCTTACTACGAGATCACGATCGTGATTTTCGACGACGCCGATATCGCCTATGATATTGAGGGACTGCACGTCGTCAATCTGGATCTGGGAAGCAGACCGGGGCGGATTGGCAAGCTGGTGAACCTCTGGCGGCGCGTGCGGCGTGTCCGCGCCCTGAAGCGGGAGCTGGGGATCGATGTGACCTACAGCTTCGGTCAGACGGCGAACCTCGTCAACAGCTACGCAAAAGAGAAGGATAAGACGATTTGCAGTCTGCGCAGCTATCTCGATCTCGACAATCCCGAGAAGATCTCTCTCTTCTGCCGCAGGGCGGACTGGATCGCCTGCTGTTCGGCACAGATCGAGGAGGAAATCAGGACAAAGTACGGGTGCGACCGCACGTTTACTCTGTATAATCCGATCAGGATGCCGGAGGAAGGTGCGGCAGGCGGGGGCAGTCTGGAGGAGGTGTCCGGGGAAGGCACGGCAGGCAGGAAGAGTCCGAAGAAAGCCAGTGAGTCAGCCGCAGCGCAACCCGCAGGAGAACAGGACTGGGGACTGCCGCCGGAGACGGCGGCGCAGTGGGAGGTTTTTGCGGCTTCTCACGGAACGCTGGTGATGAGCATGGGGCGTGAGGATGACGTCAAGGGCTTCTGGCACCTGCTCAAGGCGTTTTCCCTGCTGCGGGGTGAATGGGGCGTGGCAAAAGGAGCAAATGGAAGCGGTGCGGACCGAAGCCCTGAACCGGGGACAGAAGCGTCACAGGTACGTCCCGGTCTGGTGATCATCGGTGAGGGGGATTTTGCCGAGTACCGCGTACTCGCGGAGCGGCTGGGCGTCGGGGACGACGTTCTGTTCACCGGCGTGAGCCGGAATCCTTCGGAGATCCTGAAACGGGCGCGTCTCTATGTGCTCGCCTCCATTCATGAGGGATTCCCGAACGCCCTGCTGGAGGCGATGGCGCTGGGCGTGCCGGTGATTGCGACGGACTGCAAGACCGGCCCGGCGGAGATTCTGAGAGGAAAGGAAGCGAGCGGCGTTCTGATTCCGCCCCTTTCCCCGGAGAAAAATCTGGATGCTTCCCGGATTCCGAGAGAAGATCGCAGTCTGGCCCGAGAGATGAAACGGCTCCTGTCGAATGAAGCGCTGTGGACGGCGTACAGCGAAGGGGCGCGCAGACGGGCGCGGGATTTCTCGGAGGAGGCGTATGTGGCGCAGTGCCGGGAAAGATTCTGAGACGGGAGAAGCTGTCCGGACAAGGAGTAATTTGGAGTAAGACACGGCCTGAGCAGGAAACGGTTTGGATTGAGAAGTGGTTTGAATTAAGAAACAGCCTGGACGGGAAACACTTCAGTTTGAGAAGCGGTTTAAATTAAGTAACGGTTTGAATCAAAAAGCAATTTGAAAAAACAGAGCAAGATATCACATATTTGAGAAAACTCCGATCTGAACGCAGAAAAGCGGCAGATCGGAGTTTTTTTACTGTAAATCGACGAATGGAAGGGGGAGAAAAAATGCGTCCTCATTTTTCGGTAGAAAAATTACAGACCGTACGAGATCGCGCCGCGGCGTCAACAGATGCGATGTTTACGCGTTCTCTTCGCATAGAAGAGATATGCAGGCAGGATCATGGCAGAGCAGGCGTAGGAAAATGGACACACAGAGAAACAATCAGGAGTGGCAGGGGAGAGAAATTTAGCGGATATTTTGTGAACGGAAAAGTAGACTTTTTCGTTCGAAGCGCCGAGAAAAATATTTTAGCCATTTTGTATAAAATAGCCAAAAAAACAGCGCGGGATTTAGTCCATGTCCTATAAAATTGTATATGTTTTTGAGATGTAGAAAATTATAACACGGTTGAACGAAAAAGTCTGACTTTTCGTTCTGGAAAAAGTGTCCGGAGGAGCTATATGCTTACGAATCTGCAGAAATGGGGAAACAGTCACGGGGTGAGGATTCCCAGTGGATTTATGAAAACGCTGGGATGGAAGCGGAATGAAAAACTGCTGATCGAGATGAACAGGGATGCGATTGTACTCAGAAAGAGTTATCAGAGGAGACGCGTTTCTCTTACGGAATTGTTCCGGAATTTCGGAGAAGAGACGACGGCAGAAAAAGCCGGGGTGGGAAAGATTCTCCACTTTGATGAGGCGGTTACTTTCGCGCCGGATTGCCGGAGCCGTACGGCGGTCGTGATAGGGAATCCTCTTTTGCAGGAAAAAACAGGGAGAACTTTTCTGTGTCCGATTGTTTCCGACAGGGAAGCGTATCCTCTGCATATCGCGCTGGATGAGCGAAACAAAGCACAGGGAATGATCCTGTGCGAATATCTGCAGAGTGTCGGACTAAGGGAAGGATCGTATCAGATTACTGAGACTCTGCCCAGAGATCTTCTGCTGCGCATCGTGGATATGACGGCGGCGGAACTGGACAGCGGAGAGGAGGAGAGCGAATAGGGCGCAGATTGCACGGGACAGGATGAGAGGAGAAAATCCGGGCTGCGCAGAGGAAGTCGGAGAGAAAACCGAAGGGAAAAGGGTATTGGAACGCGGCATGCACCGCGTCATTCAATGCATGGAGAAGGGAGTGCGGAGAGCCATGAGGAGAACATGGAGAGGGAAAAGAGGAGCGGCGATTCTGCTGGCGGGGATTCTCATACTGTCAGCCGGAACAGGTGCGATGGGTGTGCAGGCTGCTGAGATCGCAGGAGGGGCGTCCGGTGCACAGGAGGCATCGGTGGATGCGGCGAAAAACATGGATGGTGCTGACGGAACAGGGCAAGAGGCATCTGGTGGAGAGGCGGGTGAGACCGGAGGGACCGGCGAAGCAGAGGGGAAACCGGAAAGCGGAGAAACAACTCAAACAGACGCGGCGGCGGAGAATACGAAGACAGAAGAGAGTGGAAAAACCGGAGGAACAGAGGAAGGTCTGGAACCGGGCGAAACCGGCAAGACCGACGGAGCGGATGCAGAGTCGGGAAACAGTGGAACAGATCAAGCCGACGGCGCAGAGGAAGATCCGGAGACGAGTGAGACGGGCAAAACCGATGGCGCGGCGGAGGATCTGGAAGATTTGGAAACGGGCGAGACGGGTAAAACTGACGGTACAGCGGA
>JAUNGV010000015.1:48398-51345 GCA_030524225.1 Eubacteriales bacterium | reverse complement strand
TGATCTCCTGCGTGAACACGAGCAGCGCCGTATCCTTTAGAAATGCACAGGTCAACTACTATGTGAAGGGCCTGCAGGCAGGACAGCTCTTAAAGGTTTATATGCTGGTGAACGGCAGATGGGTAGAGCAGCAGGTGCTTGAGATTCGTGAGGATCACGTGATTATCAACCAGACAGCGACCGGACCGCTTGCAATCTATGCAGTGACTCTGGACGGCACGCCGATCACGACGACGGCAGAGGAGGCAGCGGCCTTTGTTGCAGCTTCGGCAGTCTCTACGGCAGCTACGACGACCGATTCCGCAGCGACTACGGCAACAACCGCTGAATAATAAAACCGAATGTGGTTTTTGGGGAAAGGAAGAGGTACTTCGCTACCTCTTTCTTTCTGTTTGTTCAGACGGAGGCTGGTATGTCGGCGGAAGGCTTTATTGATATGCACTGCCATATTCTTCCGGCGATGGACGACGGTTCACCGGATATGGAGACGTCTCTTTCCATGGCGCGAATCGCCGCGCGGGAGGGGATTGCAGCGATGATCTGCACGCCGCACAATATGCCGGGCAAAGGGCGACCTTCCCTGAGAATGATTCAGGAGAGGATAGACAGACTCGGGGAGAGACTGGAGGAGGAAGGGATTCCGATTCGTCTGTATCCGGGCTGTGAGCATTTCTACCGCTCTTCGGTGCAGGAGCAGCTGGAGGCGGGGCGGATCGTGACGCTGAACGGAACCCGGTTCGTGCTGGTGGAGTTCGATCCGGGCGCACAGAAGGCGTATGTGGTAAATGCGCTGCAGGCGATTCTGGGAGAGGACTACACACCGGTGCTCGCTCATGTGGAGCGGTATCCGGCGCTGGCGGACCGGTCGCTTGACACCATAGGAGGCCTGCGGGAGCAGGGCGTGCTGATTCAGGTGAACTGCGGTTCTTTGATGGGAGATTTCGGCCTGCGGACGAAATGGCTCACGAGGAAGCTGGCGAGAGAAGAACTGATCGATTTTGTTGCGACGGACGCGCACAGTGCGGGGAGGCGTGCCCCGCGGATGCGGGACTGCGCCGAATGGCTGTATAAGGCGTGCGGACGTGCTTATGCGGATCGTCTGCTGTTCGGAGCGGCGGAACAACTGATCTGAAAACAGGAGGACAAAGTGGAAACCAGAAACAGAGAATCAGATGAAATTGAAATTGACTTGAGGCAGATTTTTGATTTGCTGCTGCACTGGCTGTGGCTGATTGTCCTGTGCGCTGTGATCGGCGGCGGCGCGGCGTTTCTCTATTCCAAATTTATGGTGACCGAGCAGTATCAGTCCACGACGAAGGTGGTGGTGCTGACCAGGGAGAACAATTCCTCTGTCACCTACAGCGATGTGCAGCTGGGGACGCAGCTGACGAAGGATTACGCGGAGCTGATCCGCAGCCGTTACGTTCTGCAGGAGACGATTTCGGAACTGGGACTGAACTATACGTATGAGCAGCTCTACGGCATGGTGTCGGTGGACACGCCCACGGATACCCGGATTCTCTCGATTACCGTGACGAATCCCAGTCCGGAGCTTGCGAGGGATATCGCAAATACGGTGCGCACGATTTCCGCGCAGCAGATCACGGACGTCATGGACATCAAGGCGGTGAATCTGGTGGATGAGGCGAATCTGCCGGTGAATCCGTCCAGTCCTAATAAGATGAAGTGGGCGATGACAGGTTTTCTGGCGGGGGCGCTGCTGTGCATCGCGGTGATTGTGATCCGCTTTATCGCGGATGATACGGTGAAGACGCCGGACGACGTCGAGAATTTCCTCGGTCTGAGTACGCTGGGCATGATTCCCTATGAAGAAGGGGAGGGCGGACAGGGTGGCCGCAAGCGCCGCGGCATCCGCCAGAAGGATAAGTCCGGTGAGAGCGGCGGAGGCAGAGAGTCCCGCCAGGAGACACACCGCGGGGAATCCGGAAGTGCGGAGAGAAAGCAGGATGCACACCGCACAGAGCCGAAGGGAAAGCAGAATCAGAGCGCCCGGAAGGCGGAGGAGAACAGGGAAGAGACAGAGTCCGAAGCAAATCGCGGAGCCAAGCGCGCAGAGCAGGAGACGAAGCGGGAGGCAAGACGCGAAGCGAAGCGGGAGACGCAGGAGTCCGAACGGCAGGAAAAAGCCTCCGCAGAGCACACAGACGCCAAGGCGGCGGAAACCGCAGAGAAGCTGGAGGAGGATCTCGGAATTGAGATTGAGGAGATCGGAGAACCGTCTTTTGCGGACAAGAAGTCGAAATAAGGAGGCAGTCAGATGCAGGAAATTGAATTAAAAGAGGAAACTATGAATTTCCGTTTCCAGGAAGCCTACAAAACCCTGAGAACCAACATTGAGTTTTCCGGAGAAAATATCCGGGCGATCTGTCTGACCTCCTGCACGCCGAGCGAGGGGAAATCCAGCGTCTCCTTTGAGCTGGCCAAGTCCTTTGCGGAGAGCGGCAAAAAGGTGCTGCTTGTGGATGCGGATCTGCGCAAGAGCCGGATGAAGCAGTATTACAAGAGAGGGCGCATCCGCTACGGACTGACTCATTACCTCGTCGCGAACAAGGAGCTGGAGGACGTGACGTGTCAGACCGATGTGCCGAACCTGAACATGATCTTTTCCGGTCCGATTCCGCCCAATCCCTCGGAGCTGCTGGGCAGCAGCCGGTTCCAGAAACTGATCTCCGCAGGCAAGGAACTGTACGATATGGTGATCGTGGATACCCCGCCTCTCGGAACCGTGATCGACGCGGCTGTGGTCGCGAGGGTGATGGATGGCTCCATACTCGTGATCGAGAGCGGGGCGATCAGCTACCGCTTCGTCCGGCAGGTGCAGGATCAGCTGATGAAGGCGGGCAGCAAGATCCTCGGCGTGGTGCTGAACAAGGTCAATCTGACAGGGAAGAGCCACGGCCGTTACTACGGCGGCTATTACGGCGAA
>JAUNGV010000015.1:0-48388 GCA_030524225.1 Eubacteriales bacterium | reverse complement strand
AAGGATGTGGACGACGGATACGGCGACGAGGCGTAAGACAGAGCCGGCGCGCCGTCTTCGGTGCACCGGCAAGATGGAGGCATCTTGAAAATAGTATTCAGGCGGTTTGACACGCGCAAAAAGAGAACGCCCAGACGACGCAGAAGGGTGTGGAGGCCGTGGCAGGCCGCTCTTTTAATTCTTTTATTTCTGATCCTCATTGTTCTGGCACTGGCGGGCGTGGTGCTGGCCTTCAGTCAGTACGGCAGATATCATCTGCAGAGCCGGGCGGATTCGCAGGCGCCCTCCATGGAAGGCGCTACGATCAGTCAGGAGCAGGCAGAGGAGGAGAATATCCCGTGGAAAGAGGGATATGTCCGCTATGAAGGGGACATTTACGACTACAACAGCGATATCATGACCTTCCTGTTCATGGGCATTGATAAAAGGGACAGCGTGGTGCAGCGTCAGGAGGAGGGAGTCAACGGCGGGCAGGCGGACGCCCTGTTCCTGCTCGTTCTGAATCCCCATGATCAGACGATATCCGTGATCGGGCTGAACCGGAATACGATGACGGACATTGAGGTCTATGATGAAGACGGCAATTATCTGGCGACACGGGAGGCCCAGCTCGCGGTGCAGCATGGCTTCGGCGACGGGATGGAGGAGAGCTGCGAGCTGCAGGAAAAGGCGGTGCGCAAACTCATGTATGACCTGCCGATTCACGGCTATTGTGCGATCAATGTCAGCGCGGTGCCGACGATCAACGACGCGGTGGGCGGCGTCGACGTCACGGTGCTGGAGGATATGACGCAGTGGGATTACCGGTTCACGGAAGGGGCACAGCTGCATCTGGAAGGAGAGATGGCGTATACGTATATCCAGCGGCGCGATACGGGAGAGTTTGCCTCCGCGGACAACAGGCTGGCGCGGCAGAAGCAGTATCTGCAGGCGTTTCTGCAGAAGGCCATCGCCCATGTGAAAGAGGATCCGACGAGTGTCACCGACCTCTACAACGCGATTTCGCCGGCGATGGTGACGGATATCACCCTTGACGAGGTATTGTATCTGGCGGGGACGGCGGCCGGGTACCGGTTTGGCGAAGATTCCTTCTATATGCTGCCCGGCGAGACGGTGATGGGAGAGAACGGCTATGAGGAGTTCCATGTAGACGAGGATGGCCTGTACGAACTGATTATCAATGTGTTTTATGAAAAGGTGGAGAATGGCGAATCAGAATAAGAATAGGAAACAGAGCAGGATGGCGATGCAGCGTATGGCAGACGCTGCAGGAAACGGGAGCCGGGCGCTGGATTTTGCGGCAGGCGTTTACGGAGTCAGGAGCCGGGCGGCGGCTCTGCTGCTGACGGTGCTGACGGCGGCGTTCTTTATGGCGGGATGCGGCGCGCAGGGAACCGGCGGCGCAGAAGAGGCGGGGACGGCCCTTTCCGGCGGGGAACAGGAAAGCGGCACGGGACTGGCCAATGAGACGGCTGCCGACGGGACGGTGGATTTTGCGGCGCTGCAGGCGGAGAATCCGGATATTTTCGCGTGGCTCTATGTGCCGGGGACTGATATCGACGGCCCTGTGCTGCAGAGCGTGGAGTCGGATACCTGGTACGAGGAACACGGGGCGGACGGGAGCGAGAATGCAGACGGCGCTTTTTATACGGAACTCGCGAACTTGACAAATCTCTGTGATTTTAATACGGTAATTCATGGGAAAACGCTGGAGGACGGAGGGATGTTCTCCGAGCTGCACCGCTTTGCCGATTCGGAGTTTTTTGACGAGAACCAGCTACTGTATCTGTATCTGCCGGACAATGTGCTGATGTATGAGATTTACGCGGCCTACACGACGGATTCCCAGAGTCTGATCCGCAAATACGACTTCACCTATATGGCGGGCTGCCAGCAGTTCATCGACGATCTCTATGACACGAAGGATATGAGCAAGAATCTGCGTGAGGGCTGGGAGGAGATCACGCCCTACAATTTCCTTGTGACACTCACGACGAATATGACGCAGGATGAGGACCGTCAGTTCCTCGTGGTGGCGACGCTGATCAATGATGCGGCGGGCACGATCGACCGCGCGGTGTACGAATAGCAAAAGGTTTGTGTCTGTGAAAGAGTGGAGCGGTTACTAAATTTCAACATGGAGGAATGCGTATGAAATTCACAGAAGGTTACTGGTTAAAGAGTGAGAGGGTGCAGCCCTCGTATGCGACGCAGGCGTTTACGGTGGAGCGGATTCCGAACGGCATGCGGATCACGGCGCCGGAGCGGCCGATTCTCTCCCGGGCGGATGCGCTGGATCAGACGGTGCTGCTCGTTGACTTCGTCAGCGCGGCGCACAATGACATCGCGGTCACGGTGACGCATTTCACCGCCTATGATCTGCCGGAACCGAGATTTGCGCTGTGCGGAGAGCCGGATGAGGTCTCGGTTGAGGTGACGGACGACGAGGCGGTGATGACGGCGGGAGATCTGACCGTTCGGGTCAACCGGAAAAGATGGGCGTATCAGTTCGAGGCGCAGGGCAGGGTGCTGACGACCTCCGGGTTCCGGAACACCGCGTATCTGCGCAGGGACAAGTATCCGGCTACCATGCGGCCTTCGCCGGATTATTTCACGGCGGATTACACGCCGTATCTGCTGACGGAGCTCTCCCTGAAAGCGGGGGAGACGGTGTACGGTCTTGGCGAGCGGTTCACGGCTTTTGTCAAGAACGGACAGTGCGTGGATATGTGGAACGAGGACGGCGGCACGGCCTCCGAGATCGCGTACAAGAACATTCCCTTCTATATGACGAGCGAGCATTACGGAGTGTTCGTGGATCATTCGGGTCCAGTTTCCTTCGAGGTGGCGAGTGAGAAGGTGGAGTATGTGGGCTTCTCGGTGGAAGGGGAGCAGCTGCGTTACCATCTGATCTACGGCAGGACGCCGGCGGATATTCTGGACGTGTACACCGGCATGACGGGACGCCCGGCGCTGCCGCCCGCGTGGAGCTTTGGTCTCTGGCTCTCGACCTGCTTCAAGCCGGAGTACGATGAGAAGACGACGAGCGAACTGATCGCGGGTATGCAGGACCGCGACATTCCGTTCCGCGTGTTCCACTTTGACTGCTACTGGATGGCGGCGCTGCGCTGGTGTGATTTTGAATGGGATCAGGCGGTATTCTCTGATGTGAAGGGAATGCTCGAGCGGTATCATCAGAAGGGCCTCAAGATCTGCGCGTGGATCAATCCCTATATCGCGCAGAACACAAAGGCGTTTGCGGAGGGCGTGGAGCACGGCTATTTCCTGATGCGCGCGGACGGCTGCGGCGTCAAGCAGGTGGACAACTGGCAGCCCGGCATGGCGGTCGTTGATTTCACGAATCCCGACGCCTGCGCGTGGTACGCCTCCAAGTTAAAAACGGTGCTGGAGGCGGGCGTGGACTGCTTTAAGACGGATTTCGGAGAGAGAATTCCGACCGACGTCGTCTATGCGAACGGAAACGATCCGGTGGCGATGCACAACTACTACACCTTCCTCTATAACAGGACGGTGTTCGAGCTTCTGAAAGCGGAGAAGGGAGAGAAAGAGGCGGTTCTCTTTGCGCGGAGCGCGACGGCGGGATCCCAGCAGTTCCCGGTGCACTGGGGCGGAGATTGCTTCGCGAGCTACCCGTCCATGGCGGAGACGCTGCGCGGCGGACTCTCCTTCGCAATGAGCGGCTTCTCCTTCTGGAGCCATGATATTTCCGGTTTTGAATCGACGGCGACGCCGGATCTATACAAGAGATGGCTGCAGTTCGGTATCTTCTCGACACATTCCAGACTGCACGGCTCTGATACCTACCGTGTGCCGTGGATCTTTGACGACGAGGCCAATGATGTGGTGCGCGCTTTCTCGCGTCTCAAGTGCCGCCTGATGCCGTATCTGTACCGTATGGCGATGGACGCCCACGCTCATGGCACACCGGTGATGCGGCCGATGGTATTCTCCTATCCGGAGGATCCGGCCTGCCGGTATCTCGACATGCAGTATATGCTCGGCGACTCCCTTCTCGTTGCACCGATTTTCAACGACGAGGGAAGAGGAGAGTTCTATCTGCCGCAGGGCCGCTGGGTGAACCTGATTGACAACGCGGTCAGAGAGGGCGGCCGCTGGCTGAGCGAGCAGTATGATTACTTCCATATGCCTGTGTTTGTGAAGGAAAACACGCTGCTGGCGATGGGGGCGAATGAGCAGGTTCCGGATTACGATTACGCGGATCATGTGACGCTCCATTATTATCTGCCGCAGGAAGGTGAGGCGGCGCGCTGCGAGGTGCCGGATATCAGCGGAACCGTCGTCTGGACGGCGCAGGCACAGGCGCAGGACGGCGCAGTTCTGATCACGGTCTCTGATCCGGCGGTGCAGGCCTCCTATGCGATCCATCTGGCGGACGGCAGAGTGCTGGAAGGCGCTCTCACGGAGAAGGAGACGAGGATCACGCTGTAAGAGTCGGCGTTCGGACAGCACCGTTCCTGCCGGAGCCCGTGGGAGCTGAGGAGCAGCGTGCGAGCCAGCGCGTGTGACGGTCTTTTTGACAGTTGTATTTGAGTGGATCTGTGTTATAATTTTAGTCAGTATGGCCGCGTGCGGCTTCTGCTGGCGACAAGAGGAATCCGGCAGGGGAACCGTACCGCGCCGGGTTCTTTTTTGTTTATACAAGACGGCGTTCAGCCGAAGCATCACAAATATAGCAGGAGCAGGAGGAAGAAATTCATGAGCACGACATTTGACGACATTCTCGCACGGGTAAACCAGTGTTCCAAGAAAAAGCTGGCGGTTGCGGCGGCGGAGGACGAACCGGTTCTGGAGGCCGTGGCGGAAGCCCAGAGACGCGGCATCGCTGACCCGATTCTGGTCGGAGACGAGGCGAAGATCCGTGAGATCGCCCTTGGACTGGGCATTGACATTTCCAAAATGCCGATCATCAAGGAGACAGATCACGAGCAGGCGGCGTTAAAGGCGGTTTCTCTCGTTCACAACGGAGAGGCTGATATGTACATGAAGGGCATTCTGGATTCCAAGACTTTCCTGCGCAGCGTGCTGAACAAGGAAGTGGGCCTGCGCACCGGCAAGGCGCTCTCTCACGTCTGCGTATTTGAAATCGAAGGGATCAAGAGGCTCCTCTTCCTGACGGATGTGGCGTTCATGCCTTATCCGTCTCTGGCGGACAAGGAGACGATCATTAACTACACGGTCGACGTGGCGAAGGCCTGCGGCGTTCTGATGCCGAAGGTGGCTCCTCTGGCGGCTGTCGAGGTCGTCAATGAGAAGATGCCGGTGACGGTGGAGGCGGCGCAGCTGACGAAGTGGAATGAGGAAGGCCGGATTAAGGACTGTATCGTGGACGGCCCGCTCTCCATGGATCTGGCGATCGACCCGACGGCGGCGCAGCACAAGGCGGGCGCGGATAAGAGAAAGATCGTCGGCGATGCGGATATTCTGCTCTTCCCCGACATCCATGCGGGCAATCTCGTTTACAAGACGATTGTGCGTCTTGCGACCTTTAAGAACGGCTGCATTCTGACCGGAACGAAAGCGCCGGTGATTCTGACCTCCCGCTCCGATTCCTTTGAGACGAAGATCAACTCAATCGCCCTCGCAGCGGTTGTGGCGGAGCACCTGCAGCAGCAGAAAATGCAGTAAGAAATGCAGAAAATAAAGCAGAATCGTCCGGACTGCGCCGCATGACAGGGAAGACGGCGCACAGTCTGAGACGGTAAACTGCCAGTGCGGACTGTGATTTGTGCTGGAGCGTCACAAATCACAACGCAAATCGGACATTGACCGAGCGCAGTGAGGGATACTTCCTGCATATAGTGCAGGAAGATGAGCCTTGCGGCGTGACAGCAATGAGAGGATTGCCTCGCCGCAAGGATCGCTCCGGAATGGAGAGTAACCATGATCAGAAGTTTAATTATCAATCCCGGTTCCACATCAACCAAAATTGGCGTATTCGAGGATGAGTCCCTCGTATTCGACAAGACCCTGCGCCACTCGACGGAGGAGATTTCCTCGTATCCCACGATTGTCGCGCAGAAGGATTTCCGCAAAAATATTATTCTGGAAGCGTTAAAAGAGCATGAGATCGACGTGCAGAGTTTTGACGTGATCGTCGGGCGCGGCGGCATGTTAAAGCCGATCCCGGGCGGCACCTACGCGGTGACGGACGAGCTGCTTCACGATCTCGAGGAGGGCGTTTCCGGTCAGCACGCTTCGAATCTGGGCGGTATTCTGGCGCGGGAGATCGGCGACATGATCGGTGCGCCCAGCTATATCGTCGATCCTGTTGTGGTGGATGAGCTCTGCGATCTGGCGAGACTCTCCGGCATTCCGGAAATCGAGCGCGTCAGCGTGTTCCACGCTCTGAACCAGAAGGCGGTGGCAAAGCGGTTTGCCAAGGAGCAGGGAAAGAAGTATGAGGAGTTGAATCTCATCGTCATTCACATGGGCGGCGGCGTTTCGGTCGGCGCGCACGAGAAGGGGCGGGTCATCGACGTCTTTAACGCGCTGGACGGAGACGGAGCGTTCTCGCCGGAGCGCACGGGCGGCGTACCGTCGGGCGCGCTGATCAAGATGTGCTTCCACAGCGGGCTGTCGGAGAAGGAGATTTATAAGAAATTCGTCGGACAGGGCGGTTTTAACGCGTATCTGGGCACGAACGACGCCAGAGACGTGGAGAAGATGATGCAGGAGGACAGCGAGCAGGGAAGAAAGGCAAAGCTGATTTACGATGCCTTTATTTTCCAGCTGGCCAAGAATGCGGGCGCGGAGGCTGCGGTCTTAAAGGGAGAGGTGGATCAGATCATCCTGACGGGCGGCATCGCGTATGACAAGTATGTGACGGGCTGCCTGACGGAGCGTCTTTCCTTTATCGCGCCGGTCACGGTTTATCCGGGCGAGGACGAGCTGCTGGCACTGACACAGGGCGCGCTGCGCGTGATGAACGGCGAGGAGCAGGCAAAGGCTTATTAAAGCAGGAGTAAGAGGACAAAACAGATGTCAAGAGTTACAGATAAAATTTTCGGCTCGCACAGTGAGCGGGAGGTGAAGAGAATCCGCCCGCTCGTGCAGAAAATCGAAGGACTGCGCCCGGAAATGCAGGCGCTTTCGGACGAGGAACTGCGCGGCAAGACGAAGGAATTCAGGGAGCGGCTGGCACAGGGGGCGACGCTGGACGATCTGCTGCCGGAGGCTTATGCGGCGATCAGAGAGGGAGCGAAGCGAGCCCTCGGCATGGAACCCTTTCAGGTTCAGCTGATCGGCGGAATCATCCTGCATCAGGGAAGAATCGCCGAGATGAAGACGGGCGAGGGCAAGACGCTCGTCGCGACGCTTCCCACCTATCTGAATGCGCTGGAGGGCAAGGGCGTTCACGTTGTGACGGTCAACGATTATCTGGCAAACCGCGACGCGCACTGGATGGGACAGGTTTACGAGTTCATGGGACTGACCGTCGGCGTGGTGCTCAACAGCATGACGCCGCAGGAGCGCAAGGCGGCGTACGCGTGCGATATCACCTATGTCACGAACAACGAGCTGGGATTTGACTATCTGCGCGATAACATGGCGATTTACAAAGAGCAGCTGGTGCTGCGCGATCTGCACTATGCGATCATCGACGAGGTGGACTCCATCCTGATCGATGAGGCGCGCACCCCGCTCATTATTTCCGGACAGTCCGGCAAATCGACGAAGATCTATGAGGCCTGTGATATTCTCGCCAAGCAGATGAAGCGCGGCGAGGACATGGAGGATCTGACGAAGATCGACGCAATCATGGGCGTGGAGCGGGAGGAGACCGGTGACTTTATCGTCAACGAAAAGGACAAGGTCGTCAACCTGACCGCGGAGGGCGTGGAGAAGGTCGAGAAGTTCTTCCGCCTGGAAAATCTCGCGGATCCGGAGAATCTGGAGATTCAGCACTGCATTATTCTGGCGCTGCGGGCCAACAACCTGATGGCGCGGGATCACGATTATATCGTCAAGGACGATCAGGTTCTGATCGTCGATGAGTTCACGGGGCGTGTGATGCCGGGCAGACGGTATTCCGACGGACTTCATCAGGCGATCGAGGCCAAGGAGCACGTCAAGGTCAAGCGCGAGAGCAAGACGCTGGCGACGATCACGTTCCAGAACTTCTTTAACAAGTTTGAGAAAAAAGCCGGCATGACCGGTACGGCGCTGACGGAGGAGAAGGAGTTCCGCGATATTTACGGCATGGACGTCATAGAGATTCCGACGAACCGGCCGATTGCGAGAATCGATCAGCAGGACGCTGTGTACAAGACGAAGGCGGAGAAGAAGCGCGCTATTGTGGAAGCGGTCAAAGAAGCGCACGAGAAGGGACAGCCGGTTCTGGTCGGCACGATCACGATCGAGGCGTCGGAGGAACTCTCCGGCATGCTGCGGCGCGAGGGCATCCAGCATAACGTCCTGAATGCGAAGTTTCACGAACTCGAGGCGGAGATCGTCGCGCAGGCGGGCCAGCACGGCGCGGTGACCATCGCGACGAACATGGCGGGCCGCGGAACCGACATCAAGCTGGACGAAGAGGCGAGAGCGGCCGGAGGACTCAGGATCATCGGCACAGAGCGCCATGAGAGCCGCCGTATTGACAATCAGCTGCGTGGCCGTTCCGGCCGTCAGGGAGATCCCGGAGAGTCGAAGTTCTACATCTCTCTGGAGGACGATCTGATGCGTCTGTTTGGATCTGAGAGAATGATCACGATGTTCAACGCCCTCGGAATTCCGGAAGGACAGGAGATTGCCCATAAATCTCTGACTCATGCGATTGAACAGGCACAGAAGAAGATCGAGCTGAATAACTTCGGCATCCGCAAGAACCTGCTCGATTACGACCAGGTCATGAACGAGCAGAGAGAGATCATCTACGACGAGAGACGGCGCGTATTAAACGGCGACTCGATGCGTGATTCCATTTACAAGATGATCACGGACATCGTGGAGAACGCGGTGGATACGAGCATCGGCGATGATATGCCCAGCGACGACTGGAATCTGACAGAGCTCAACGAACTGCTGCTTCCGATCGTTCCCCTGCAGGTCGTCAACCGGGGCAGGATCAAGGAGCGCACGAAGAACGGGCTGAAACAGCAGCTCAAGGAAGAGGCGGTCAAACTCTATGAGAGCAAGGAGGCGGAGTTCCCGGAGGCGGAGATGATCCGCGAACTGGAGCGCGTCGTGCTCTTAAAGGTCATCGATAAGAAATGGATGGATCACATCGACGACATGGAGCAGCTCCGTCAGGGAATCGGGCTGCAGGCTTACGGTCAGAGAAATCCGCTCGTCGAGTACAAGATGACGGGCTACGAGATGTTCAACGAGATGACGCAGAACATCATGGACGACACAGTGCGCCTGCTCTTCCATGTGCGGATCGCGCAGAAGATGGAGCGGGAGCAGGTCGCGGAGGCGACAGGAACCAACAAGGACGCGGCGGAGCAGAGCGGTTCCGCGAACGCAGCAGGACAGGGAGCGTCTGGAATGCGAAGCACCGCAGCGGCAGGGCAGAGTGCTCCCGCGGCAGGCACTGCCGGAGCGGGACAGAGTGCATCTGCACAGATGCCGCAGAATGCAGCGGGGCAGAGCGCTCCCGCAGCGGCCGGACAGACGCCGCAGAACGTGGCGGGGCAGAGCGCTCCCGCAGCAGGGGCAGGCCAAGGGGCCGCGCCGCGCAGAGAGGTCATCCGTCCGGTTATCCTGAAACGGGAGCCGGTGGCGAAGATCACAGGCACGAACCGCGACGATTCGATGGCGAAGGAGCCGGTTAAGCGGGCGGAGAAGAAGGTTTATCCGAATGATCCGTGCCCCTGCGGAAGCGGCAAGAAGTACAAGAACTGCTGCGGCAGAAACCTGTAAACGCGCGGCAGATACTGCGAAAGTCGGCACACATGGAATTTTTGCACCGTATCTGCAGCACACAGCACAGCGGATAAAACCAGTGAGCCTGTGGCAGAGACGTCAGACGGCGCGCAGCAATCCGGTACTGATACAGTCAACAGAACAGCAATGGTTTGTTTTTTATAAAAGAAGGGTGGTGACACTAATGGTCGAATTAGATCAGATGAAGATCGAATTACAGCAGTACGAAACTCCATTAGCGGAAGCGAGGGATTCACTTTGACCTCGCTCGCAAAGAGCAGAGAATAGAAGAACTGCAGAGGGAGATGGAGGCGCCGGATTTCTGGAACGACGCCGATAAGGCGAACGGCAAGATGAAGGAGCTGAAGGATCTGCAGAACGTGGTGGCCGATGCCGACGATCTCTCCAAACGGTACGAGGACATTATGATGCTGATCCAGATGGGCAACGAGGACAACGATCCGGCGATCATTGACGATGTGCGGGCGGAGTTCGAGGCCTTTCAGGAAAAGCTGGAGACGATCCGGCTATCGACGCTCCTGAGCAACGAGTATGACGACAGCAATGCGATCGTCAGCCTGAATGCAGGTGCGGGCGGCACTGAGAGCTGTGACTGGTGCTCGATGCTCTACCGGATGTACACGAAATGGGCGGAGAAGAAGGGATTTACCGTGGAAGTCATGAATTTCGTGGACGGGGACGAGGCGGGAATCAAGTCCGTCGATTTCCAGATCAACGGCAGGAACGCCTATGGCTATCTGAAGTCGGAGCGCGGGGTGCACCGTCTGGTGCGGATCTCCCCGTTCAATGCGCAGGGCAAGCGTCAGACGTCGTTTGTCTCCTGCGACGTGATGCCGGATATTGAGAAGGATATCGATATCGTGATCAATCCGGACGATATCCGGATCGATACCTACCGAAGCAGCGGCGCGGGCGGACAGCATATCAACAAGACGTCGTCGGCGATCCGCATCACCCACTATCCGACAGGAATCGTCGTGACATGCCAGAACGAGCGCTCCCAGTTCCAGAACAAGGACAAGGCCATGCAGATGTTAAAGGCCAAGCTCTATATGCGCCGGCAGGAGGAAGAGGCGGAGAAGCTCTCCGGGATCCGCGGCGAGGTCAAGGACATCGCGTGGGGAAGCCAGATCCGCTCCTATGTGCTTCAGCCTTATACACTGGTCAAAGACACCCGGACGAATGAGGAAACCTCGAACGCCGGAGCAGTGCTCGACGGCGATATCGACCGCTTTATCAATGCCTATTTGAAAATGCAGGCGAATCAGGCGAGAGCGGAAGAGGGGATGTAGCAGGAAGGTTCTGAGAACGTCATCCTGATTATGATGGAACGGCGTTTCGCAGAAGAGACAGCAGGAGAACAAAAGCAGGAAGATTCCGGACAGAAAGAGAATGTCTGACGGAAGATTCCTGCTTTTTCTTATAGGACGGGATGAAATTCTTGACTGGGCGGAAAAAAATGGTTATGTATATAGAGATATAATTTCATTACGTATATTATGGGGGAGAAGATGGAACGGCGAGGCGGACAGAGCGGAAGCAGGAGACGGAATGGATGGCACAGTGCGACGGGAGAGCAGAGAAGAGAAGGGCTTATCATTTTTCTGATAGGGGCTGTCACAGTGGCGGCAGCCTTTTTGCCGACGCTTCCCAAGGGGATTTTTCTTGGCTATGACGGCTGGTTTCATCTGGCGCGGATTGAGAGTCTGGCCTCTGCGCTGCAGAATGGTATTTTTCCGGTGAAAATCCATCCATCGCTCAATTTCACGTACGGATACGGCGTCGGCTTTTTTTATCCTGACTTTTTTCTGTATCTTCCGGCTTTCCTGATGATGGCGGGGCTGTCCGTGACCGCGGCGTACAAAATCTTTCTGCTGCTGATTTTCATCGCTCTTTTTGGAAGCACCTATACGGTGCTGCGTCGTCTGACACAGCGTGCGGAGGCGGCCGTCTGCGGAGCCGTGGCGCTTACGCTTTCATTTAACCTGTTTTGGAACGTGTAGCATATCCTGTCTCTCGGTATCGTGACGGCCTATATTTTTGTGCCGCTCGCATTGGGGGGATTTTGTCTTTGCATAAAGGATAAGAGCGGATCGTGGCTTCTGGGGGCAGGACTGACAGGCACGCTTTTATCGCACAGTACGACTTTTTTGCTCCTGTGTGCGGCGCTTCTTGTGATGGCGATTCTGCAGAGCAGAAGGATTGTATCGGAAAAGGGAATTTTTCTCTCTCTTTTGTGTCCCACTCTGGCGGCGCTGTTTCTGACGACAGGGTACTGGCTTCCCGCTATGGAACAATTTGCCCGTCAGAAATTCAAGGTGTCCGGGGCTCCGCTGATTCAGATCAGCGAGCAGACCGAGACCATAAGCAAGACGATCCGGGAGCGAATGGGAGCGGGAACGCTGCTCCTGCTGCTTGCGTCATGGGGAATCTGGTGTTATTTTCAAGTCTGCAGACGGAAGAAGAACGGCATTTTTTTCTCGCTTTTATTTACGGATACGATTTTTACGGTGTTGATTGTTTTTCGGCCACTCTGGGAGATATTTGGAGAAAATCTCAATTTTATTCAGTTCCCATGGAGAATCGTACAGGTGACAACGCCGCTGACCATTATCATATTTGCGGTGGCTGTCGGCGCGCTGCTGCAGGAGAATGTGCCGGGAAGACAGCGGTGGATTCTGCTGGGAGCTGCGGGTTGCGTCGCTGTTTCGGCGGTTTTGTCGTATCATGCGGTATGGGGAGATCTCAGAGCGCCCAGAGAGAATCTGGACGGACGGGTGATCGCGCAGGAAATCCGGGGCACCAGTTCCGGAGAGGAGTGGCTGCCGATGGACTGCAGCGGCAATCACTTTGATCAGCCGGATGTGGCGATTGATCCTCTCGGAAGCGGAGCGCAGGGGGAGAAACTGGAGGGAGGCAGCGTCTTTTCCGGTTACGTAGATCTGTCACAGGAATATTACACAGTGCCGTTTGTCTATTATTATGGCTATCGCGCCGTTCTGGAGAGGGAGGACGGGGAATCGCTGGAGCTGCGGACGGACAGGAGCGATTACGACAGTCAGCTCCGGGTGTGGCTGCCGGAGAATGGAGAGGGAGTCGGGAGGATTACAGTGCGCTATCAGGCAACGGCAATGCAGAGAGTCAGTTATGCAGTGTCTGTTGCCGCGGGACTGGCGCTTCTGTGGATCGCAGTGCGTCAGAGAAAGCACTGACATGGAGGGGAAAATGAAAAAGATGTTTGCGGGAAATGCAGGGAAAAAAGAAGCGGTATACTGTCTGATTCTGGCGGCAGTCGCTGTGTTTTTGAGCTATCTGCCTTACATAGAGAGGGGGATATACCTGGGTGCTGATTCCAATTTTCATCTGGCCAGAATGGAGAGCCTTGCGGATGGACTGCGAAACGGGGTGTTTCCGGTCAAGGTGCATTCTGAAATGTGCTTCGGGTATGGATATGGAACAGGATTCTTTTATTCGGATATTCCGCTGTATTTTCCGGCGCTGCTTTTGCTGGCGGGGCTTTCTCTGGTAGGGGCTTACAAAATTTTTCAGCTGTTGCTGCTGGCAGCCGTCTGGGGAACGACGTTCTATGCCGGCTGCAGGATCATGAAAAGGCCGCTTCCCGCGGCGGCAGCGGCGTCTCTGGTATTGCTCTCGGCGCGGATGATGGGCTCGGTTTATTATGTGGCAACCTTGGGACACACCATGGCAATGGTGTTTATGCCGCTGGCTATTGTAGGCTGTCTGCTTCTTCTGCAGGGAGAGAAGTCGTGGATGCTCGCGCTGGGATTTATCGGACTGCTTCTCACCCACACGATTTCATCCGTGATTACGGCGGCGGTCTGCGCGCTGCTGGTGCTGTTTTATTTCGATAAAGTCATCGGGGATTACAGGATTATTCTCAGAATAGCGCTCTCAGCTGCGGTGTCTCTGCTCTCGACAATCACATGGTGGCTTCCCATGCTGGAACAGATGAGCGTTCAGACCTATAAAGTCTCTCAGCCATGGACGTTTGTCTCTGAGAATGTCTGTACGCTTCGTAATCTGGTGATTGGAGATTACGGAACGGGTATTGTGATCACGGTGGCTCTGGCGATTGTAATTCTCTATGTGATCGTTGCTCTCGTTCGGAGAGAAAAAGTGAGCAGGGAGCTTATCGTCCTGCTCATTATCGCGCTTATCTTTACAGGGATCACCATATGGCCGGCATTCTGGAGGCTGACGCAGCCTCTGCTCAATTTTATACAGTTTCCATATCGGTTTTATTTTGCTACTACTGTCCTGACCGCCTTTGCTTTTGGATTGATACTGAACGAGGTGACGGATAAGATTGCATGCCGAAAAATAAAAAGTCCGGAACTTCTCTCCGGGATTGTTCTGGCGGTGACGTTGGTCAGTGCTGTCACGTCTTACGGTTATTTCCCGGAGTCCATGTTTACCGGGGCACGGGAAATATATGAGGGACGAAAAATTACACAGGAGGTGCGAGGGGTAGGAGGCGGAGAGGAGTGGCTTCCGCTGGAAACGAGCGGCAACCATTTTGACACGCCCACGATCGCCTATGATGAGGCGGGAAGCGGGGCCGAGGGAACCAAGGAAAAGGGAGATACTATTTTTACAGTATATCTCAATATGGAGAAGGCGTATTACGATATTCCCTATGTGTATTATTACGGCTACCGCGCTTACCGGGAGGACGGCACGGAGCTCTCTGTGGTCAAAGGGGACAGAGACGGTCTTGTGCGGGTTCAGCTTCCGGAGGGCGGCAGCGGTGTGGAGAAGATCACGGTCGTCTATCGCAAAACCAACGTGCAGAAAGCGGCATATGTGATTTTTGCACTGTGGATCGTGGCGGCGGGAGCGGTGTTTTTGTGGAAAAGGTGCGGGAAAAGAGTACAGAGGGGACGAAACGCATAGCCATCCGGGACTGGCGCGGGTTATTCTGCCGGAGAATGAAAGCGGAATCGGGATGCTGACCGTGGTTTACGGAGGCACTGCTTTGCAGAAAGCCGCCTACGGACTTTCGGTTCTCTGTCTTGCGGCCATCGCCGCGGCGCTTCTGCGCCCTCTTGCATTTTTGAATAAAAATGCATATAATACACATATTTAATCAAACAGAGCGGCCCTCCGGGGGACGGAGTGGTGCAGAAGCCGCCCGGGGAAACCGGCGGCAGGCCGCAGAAATGAGGAGAACATTATGAAAAAAGCACTGGTACTGGCACTGGCAGGCGCGATGAGCCTGTCGCTGATGGCGTGCGGCTCGTCCGCGTCTTCGACGGAGAGCGCGACTGAGGCTCCGGCGGCGGAGACGGCTGCAGAGGAGACCACGGAGGCGTCCGCAGAGGCGGCTTCCGAGGAGCAGGAGAACGAAGCGGCGGCGTTCACGACGCTGACCGAGGGCGTTCTGACTGTAGGAACGAATGCGGAGTTCCCGCCGTTTGAGTATGTGGGCGACGACGGAGAGCCGGACGGATTCGACATCGCTCTGATCAAGGCGATCGGCGAGAAGATGGGCATTGAGGTGCAGGTGGAGAACATGGAGTTCGATTCTCTGGTAACCTCCATCGGTTCCAAGATCGACGTGGCGATCGCGGGCATGACTGTGACCGAGGAACGTCAGGCATCCGTTGATTTCTCTGATTCCTACTATGACGCGGTACAGAGCGTGATCGTTCCGGCGGATTCCGAGATCGCGACGATCGAGGATTTACAGGGCTTAAAGATCGGTGCGCAGCTCGGCACGACCGGTGAGTTCATCATTGAGGACGACATCGAGGGCGCAGAGGCGGCAACCTATAACAAGGCAGTAGACGCAGTCAACGACCTGATCAACGGCAAGCTGGACGCGGTGATT
Organism: Eubacteriales bacterium; assembly: GCA_030524225.1. Classification (GTDB taxonomy): domain Bacteria; phylum Bacillota; class Clostridia; order Lachnospirales; family Lachnospiraceae; genus CAG-791. The sequence continues at coordinate 32,610 of JAUNGV010000015.1, read as the reverse complement.
GTTGACCGCAATCCGGCGAGCGTGTTCGCGGAGAAGTTCCCGGATGACGTGAAGGCATTAAACGGAGAGGATTTCGGCTTCGCGGTGGAGCAGTACGCGATTGCGGTTCCGAAGGGAGATACGGCGCTTCTGGATGCAATCAATGCGGCGCTCGCGGAGGTGCAGGAGGACGGCACGTTTGACGCTCTCGTAGCGCAGTACATCGAGGAAGGCGACGCTTCGGACGAGGCGGCTTCCACCGAGGAGGCTTCTGAGGAAGCTACTGAGGCTGCTGCAGATGAGACGACCGAGGAGGCAGCGGCTGAGGCAACTTCTGCAGCGGAGTAATGCCGCGTGTTCCGGCAACTGCCGGAGAAGCTGCTGTTAAAGAGTGGTCCGGGATCCCGGCTTAAAGAAGCGGCGGCAGGCGATTAAATATGCAATTTAACTTGTCGGAATATCACAAAGCAAGTATAATACAGACCGTGGGGGCGCGAGCGCGTCTCTGCGGTTTGTTTTTTTCATCATAGAGAAGTACGTCCTATGAGACAAAAACGCGCCGCGGGGATCGCACTGCGGCGGCATGGAAGAATGTCGCTGACGCGGCCCGCCGTGCACATTATTTTGAGGGAGAGGACGACTTCTATGGCTGAGTGGTTTGCAGAAGTGCAGGAAAAGTTTGTCGCCGCCTTTATCACAGGGGACCGGTGGAAACTCTATTTTGAAGGGCTCGGAATGACGCTGGAGATCGCGGTGTTTGCAGCGGTTCTGGGTATCGTGATCGGAACGGTGATCGCGCTGATGAAGCTGACGACGGGGAAAAACGGCAGGGGAACGGTTCTGTCGGTGATCGCGAATATCTACATCGACATCATCCGCGGGACGCCGACGGTGCTGCAGCTTTTGATTATGTGGTTTGTGATTATGAAGAGCTCGCAGAACGGTCTGCTCGTCGCAAGTCTTTCATTTGGAATCAACAGCGGGGCGTACGTCGCGGAGATTATCCGCGCGGGGATTCTCGCCGTCGATCCGGGACAGACGGAGGCGGGACGCAGCGTCGGGCTCTCCCGGATTCAGACGATGCGCTATATCGTGCTGCCGCAGGCGTTTAAGAACGCGCTGCCGCCGATCTGCAACGAGTTCATTACCCTGCTGAAGGAGACGGCTATCGTGGGCTACGTCGGGCTGTCTGATCTGACGCGCGTGGCGAACCAGATCTCCTCCCGCACCTACGAGGCGTTCATGCCTCTGATCGGGGCGGCGGTGATTTATCTGGTGGTGATTAAGATCCTGACCGTACTGTTCGGCAAACTGGAGAGGAGGTTGCGCAAAGGTGATTACCGTTAAAGACCTGCACAAGCAGTTCAATGAAAACCATGTCCTGCGCGGCATTGACTACAAGATTGAAAAAGGGGAAAAGATCGTCATCATCGGTCCCTCCGGCTCGGGAAAGAGCACATTCCTGCGCTGCCTGAATCTGCTGGAGCAGCCTACCAGCGGGGAAATCTGGCTGGAGGATACGTGTATCACGGATCCCAAAACGGACATCAACAAGATCCGTCAGCGGATGGGGATGGTGTTCCAGCATTTCAATCTCTTTAACAACCTGACGATTATGGAGAATATCACGCTGGCGCCGACGAAGCTTGGTCTGATGAAGAAAGACGAGGCGAAGGAGAAAGCGCTGCAGCTCCTCGCCCGCGTGAATCTGACCGATAAGGCGGATGCGTATCCGGCGCAGCTCTCGGGCGGCCAGAAGCAGCGAATCGCAATCGTTCGCTCTCTGGCGATGAACCCGGAGGTCATGCTCTTTGACGAGCCGACGAGCGCCCTCGATCCGGAGATGGTCGGAGAAGTGCTCGAAGTCATGAAGGAGTTGGCGGAGAGCGGCATGACAATGGTCGTCGTGACCCATGAGATGGGATTTGCCCGGGAGGTGGCGACGAAGGTGCTCTTCATGGATGAAGGGATTATCATGGAGGAGAACACGCCGCAGGAGTTTTTTGCGAATCCGCAGTGCGACCGGCTGAAGGATTTCCTCTCCAAGGTGCTGTAGAAGAAGTAAAATCAATGAAGCAAAGAGGACACAGAAATCATCATGTCATGGAAAAAGAATGTGCGTCTTGTGGAGCCGTATGTGGCGGGAGAGCAGCCGTCGGATCCGCAGATCATTAAACTGAATACGAACGAATGCCCGTATCCGCCGGCGCCCGGTGTGGCGAGGGCGGCGCAGACGCTGGCAGAGGAGAGCGCAAGACTGCGTCTCTATCCGGATATGAACGCCGCGCCCCTCGAGGAGGCGCTGTGTCTGCGCTACGGACTCTCCCGGGATCAGATTTTTGTCGGAAACGGCTCAGATGATGTGCTGGCGATGTGCTTTCTCACATTTTTCAACGGAGAGGAGCCGATCCGGTTTCCGGATATCACCTATTCGTTTTACGATGTGTGGGCATCGCTCTACAGGATTCCCTATGAGACGGCGCCGCTGACGCCGGATTTCAGACTGCGCCCGGAGGACTATCTGCCGGAACAGGCCGGAAGGCGCTTCGGCGGCATTATTTTCCCGAATCCGAACGCCCCGACCGGCGTGGAGGAATCTCAGGAGACGATTGAGCGGATCGTGGCGGGCAATCCCGACTGCGTTGTGATCGTCGATGAGGCTTATGTGGATTTCGGCGCGCAGAGCGCTCTGCCGCTGATCAGGAAGTATGAGAATCTTCTCGTCGTGCAGACCTTCTCCAAGTCCCGGGCCATGGCGGGGATGCGGATCGGCTACGCGATGGGCTCACCGGCGCTGATCCGGTTTTTGAAGGACGTCAAATTCTCCTTTAACTCGTATACGATCAATCTGCCCTCGATTCTGCTCGGCACAGAGGCGGTGCGGGACGAGGCTTATTTTCAGGAGATTACGGGACGGATCGTGTCGGAGCGGGAGAAGTTTCAGGAGAACCTGCGCCGGATGGGCTTTGAATTCCCGGAGTCGAAGGCGAATTTTGTGTTTGCCAGACATCCGGACATCGCAGGAGAGCAGCTTTTTGCGGCGCTCCGGGAGCGCAGGATCTGTGTGCGCCACTGGAACCGGCCGCGTATCGGCGATTACCTGCGCATCACCATCGGAACGCCGGAGCAGATGGAAGCGGTGACGAGGGCGCTGGAAGAGATCGTGCGGGGCGTGTGATGCGCTTCGCGATGGTATCGCAGAAACCGCCCGCGCGGATTTCTGCTCACAGAGCCGCAGCTTAGCTGCGGCGGGAGGTATATATGGAAAGTTTGGCGGTATGGTTTGCGGATACGCTGGGACAGTATATTTCGGCGCAGGCGGTGGTGTTCATCGTCTCGCTGCTGCCGATTCTGGAGTGCCGGGGAGGGCTGATCGTGGCTTCTCTGCTCAAGGTGGATATGTGGCAGGCGATTCCGCTGTGTGTGCTCGGGAATGTGCTTCCGATTCCTTTTATCCTGCTGTTTATCAAGAAGATTTTCGCGTGGATGAAGCGCTTTAAGATCTTCCGCCCCCTGATCGAGAAACTGGAAAAGCGGGCGATGAACAAGAGCGACGGGATGAAGAACGGAGAGTTCTGGGGACTGCTTCTTTTCGTGGGGATTCCGCTTCCCGGAACCGGAGCGTGGACGGGGTCGCTGGTCGCGTCCCTGCTGGAGATCGATATCAAGAAGGCGACGGTCGCGTGTCTGCTCGGTGTGCTGTTGGCGACGGTGCTGATGTCGATTTTCTCCTACGGACTGCTGGCAAACGTGCTGGGATGACGCAGGATGTCGGCTTGTGATGGGAAGGAAGCACGTCTGCGCGGCTTTCTGCCCGCAGAGCCGCGGACAGGGCGCGGCATGGCATGGAGGCGGATATGAACGATACGGAGATGGAAAATCAGGAAATTGAATACTGCGGCGGAGAGAATGAGTATACCACCTTTGCCGAAGTCTACGATATTTTCATGGAGGACACTCCGTACCGGGAGTGGGCGGCCTATATTGAGGAACTGATCGGACGGTACGGGATCTCCAGACCGGAGAAGGCGAGATCGCTGCCGCGTCCGGATGAGAGCACTCCGGTGATGCCGCTGGCGGCGCATGCGGAGCAGTTCTCCGCGGCGGAACAGGAGAAGAGAGCCGCTGCGCAGGAAGGACAGGAACAGACGGGGACAGAGAGCGCGGCAAGGCATCCGTTGGAGGAATCTCTCCGGACGGAGAGAAATCTCGTGGTGGATCTGGGATGCGGCACGGGAAAGATGACGGAGATTCTGGCCTCTGCCGGGTACGATATGATTGGAATTGATTCGTCGGCGGATATGCTGGCACTGGCGATGAAACGGCGGGACGCCGCTTTCCGGGATACCCTGTATCTGGAACAGGATATGCGGGATTTTGAACTGTACGGGACGGCGGGGACGTTCGTGAGCGTCTGCGACTGCGTGAACTATCTGCTGACGCCGGAGGATCTCGTGCGGATGTTCCGTCAGGTCAATCTGTATCTGTACCCGCAGGGGATTTTTATTTTCGATTTTAATACGGTCTATAAATACCGGGACATGATCGGGGATGCGACGATCGCCGAGAACAGGGAGCACTGCAGCTTTATCTGGGAAAACTGGTTTTATGAGAAGGATAACATCAACGAGTACGATGTGACGATTTTCAAAGAGGAGCCGGAGAGCGGTCTTTTCTCCAGAAGCACGGAGACCCACTATCAGCGCGGCTACACGCTGGAGGAGATGCGGGCGGCGGCGGAGCAGGCCGGCCTGATCTGGGTGATGGCGGTGGACGGCGACACCCACGGGGACGTGAATGAGAAGAGCGGGCGGATTCTGGCGGTCGTGCGTGAGAACGGGAAGATGATCTAGGACTGCCCGGCGCGTCAGGTCAGTCCGGGAGAGTGGAGGCAGTGATGGGCGGATATGAAGATTATATGATACAGGCGACGGCGGCGCCGAATGATAAGGGAGAGCCGCAGGTGCGGGCGTTTGCGGCGACGACACGGGCGCTGACGGAGGCGGCCCGGGAGGCGCACAATACGAGTCCGGTGGTGACGGCGGCGCTGGGACGGCTGATGACGGGCGGCGTGATGATGGGCAGCATGCTCAAGAACGCGGATGATCTGATTACACTGCAGATCAGCGGCGACGGTCCGGTGGGCGGTCTCATCGTGACGGCGAACAATCGCGGCGAGGTGAAGGGATACGCGAACAATCCCATGGCGATTCTGCCTCCCAATGAGAAGCACAAGCTGGACGTGGGCGGGATTGTCGGACACGGAACACTCAGCGTCATCAGCGATCTGGGGCTCAAAGATCCCTATGTCGGCACCGTCACACTGCAGACCGGAGAGATCGCGGACGATCTGACATGGTATTTTGCCTCCTCGGAGCAGGTGCCCTCGGCGGTCAGCCTGGGCGTTCTGATGAGCAGGGACAACACGGTGCGCCAGGCCGGCGGCTTCATTATTCAGATGATGCCTTTTGCGAAGGAGGAGACGACGGCGAAGCTGGAGAGAAATCTCGCGCAGCTTCCGCAGATCACGAATCTGCTGGAAAGCGGACTGACGCCGGAGGAGATTCTGATTCTCGCGATGGAGGGAATGAAGGTCGATGTCTCGCGCAGGAAGCCGGTGAAGTTCTCCTGCAACTGCAGCAGGGAGAGGGTGGAGAAGGTGCTTCTGAGCATGGGCAGACAGGAGCTGGAAAAGATGGAGAGCGAAGGCCAGGATGTGGAGCTGCGCTGCCATTTCTGCAACCAGCCCTACGTGTTTACGCCGGAACAGATCGGAGCGCTGCTCCGGGAGGCCGAGTAGCGGGAGGAACGGATGCGGCACGGATTTTTCAAAGCGGCGGCGGTTACGCCTGATGTCAGGGTGGCTGATCCGCACTACAATACACAGAGAATCATCGAGGCGATCGACGAGGCGCAGGCGGCGGGAGCGGGGCTGATCGTGTTTCCGGAACTGTGCCTGACGGGATATACGTGCCAGGATCTCTTTTTACAGGAAACGCTGCTGGCAGGGGCTCGGCAGGCGCTGCGGGAGGTGACGGCTCACACCGCGGGAACACAGGCGCTGGTCTTCGTGGGACTTCCGCTCTCCGTGGGGGGCAAACTCTACAATGCGGCGGCGGCGATCCAGAACGGACGTCTGCTGGGACTGGTGCCCAAGCGGTTTCTTCCAACCTATGCGGAATTCTATGAAGGACGCCACTTCGCGCCGGGGCCGGAGTGGGCGCGGGAGATTGTGATCGATGGGGAGAGCGTTCCGTTTGGCACGAAGCTCCTGTTTTCCGTCGATGCCATCGAGGGACTGTGCGTGGCCTGCGAACTGTGTGAGGATGTCTGGGTGCCGGATGCGCCGGACATTGCGCACGCGATGGCGGGGGCAGTGGTTCTCGTCAATCTCTCCGGTTCGAATGAGACCATCGGCAAGGACGATTACCGGCGCGCCCTCCTTACGGGCGTCAGCGCCCGCACGATCAGCGGCTATGTGTACGCCAGCTGCGGCGTGGGGGAATCCACGCAGGATCTCGTGTTCGGCGGACACGATCTGATTCTGGAAAACGGGACGATTCTCGCCCAGAGCCGCCGGTTTGAAAACGGCATTGTGTACGCGGAGATCGATGTGCAGAGGCTGCTCACGGAGAGAAGGCGGATGAGCACCTTCCGCGCTCTCGATCCGCAGGAGGCGGGGTACCGGGAGATCCCGGTGCATATGGAGAGAAGAGAGACGGCGCTGACGCGTCGCTTCGATCCGAGACCCTTCGTGCCCTCTGACCGCAGGCTGCGGGAGAGGCGGTGCGAGGAGATTCTGAACATTCAGGCGCATGGACTCGCGAAGCGTTATGCGCACACGGGGCTGCGCTCGGCGGTGCTGGGAATTTCCGGCGGTCTGGATTCGACGCTGGCGCTGCTGGTGACGGCGCGGGCCTTTGATATTCTGGGAATCGGCCGGGAGAATATTCTGGCAGTGACGATGCCCTGCTTCGGAACGACGGGGCGGACGTACCGGAATGCCTGCGATCTGACGCGGGCGCTGGGCGCGACGCTGCGGGAAGTGGACATCAGAGAGTCGGTGACGCGCCACTTCGCCGATATCGGACACGATCCGGCCGTTCACGATGTGACGTATGAGAACGGACAGGCGAGGGAACGGACGCAGGTGCTGATGGATCTGGCGAACCAGACGAACGGTCTGGTGATCGGAACGGGGGATATGTCGGAACTGGCGCTGGGCTGGGCGACGTACAACGGGGATCATATGTCGATGTACGGCGTCAACGTGGGAGTGCCCAAGACGCTGGTGCGCCATCTCGTCTCGTATGCGGCGGACAGGGCGAAGGAGCAGGAGCTGGCGGCGGTGCTGCGGGATATTCTGGATACGCCGGTCAGCCCGGAGCTGCTGCCCCCCACGCAGGACGGCATGATTTCACAGAAGACGGAGGATCTCGTCGGACCGTATGAGCTGCACGATTTCTTCCTGTACTATATGGTGCGGTGCGGCTTTTCGCCGGACAAGATTTACCGGCTGGCCTGCGCTGCTTTTGAGGGAATGTACGATGCGGAGACGATCCGCAGATGGGAAAAGACGTTCTGCCGGCGCTTTTTCTCCCAGCAGTTCAAGCGATCCTGTCTGCCGGACGGCCCCAAGGTCGGTTCCGTGGCGCTCTCGCCCCGGGGAGACTGGAGAATGCCGTCGGACGCGGATGCAGTGCTGTGGCTGGAGGCGGCGGACGCATCCGGGAACGGGCAGTGAGGGCAGGGAGGAATGCAACAGCCGATGCCAAGAGCCGGAGGCGGATGGATTGATAAATGCATGAGAAAAGGCTTCCGGTCCGGAGAAAGCGGCGGAGCGGCAGGAAGAAAGGAGACGCATGAAATGGCGCATCTGACAAGAGAGGATATTATCAGGCTGGCAGAGGAGGAGGATATTGAATTTATCCGCCTGCAGTTTACCGATATGTTTGGCATGCTGAAGAATATCGCGGTGACGCGGAGCCAGCTGGAGAGGGCGCTGTCCAACAAGTGTATGTTCGACGGCTCGTCGATCGACGGATTTGCGCGGATCGAGGAATCCGACATGTACCTGCATCCGGATTTCGACACGCTGGCGATTTTCCCGTGGCGGCCGCAGCAGGGCAAGGTCGCGCGTATGCTCTGCGATATTTATCTCCCGGACGGGCAGCCGTACGAGGGAGATCCCCGCTATATTCTGAAAAAGGCGCTGGGACGCGCCGAGGAGGCGGGGTATTCTCTGGAGGTGGGACCGGAGTGCGAGTTCTTCCTGTTCCAGACCGACGACAACGCCCAGCCGACGACGATCACGAACGAGCAGGCGGGATACTTTGATGTGGGGCCCCTCGATTTCGGGGAGAATGCCAGACGGGACATGGTGCTGACGCTGGAGGAGATGGGATTCGTGATCGACGGGACGCACCACGAGAACGCCCCGGCCCAGCATGAAATCGACGCACACTACGACGAGGCGCTTAAAACTGCGGATAATATCATGACGATGAAGCTGGCGATCCGGACGATCGCGAAGCAGCACGGGCTGCACGCGACCTTTATGCCCAAGCCCAAGCAGGGAGTCAACGGCTCCGGCATGCACCTGAATCTCTCGCTCACCAAGGACGGAAAGAATATTTTCGGCGACGGGAGCGATCCGAACGGCCTGAGCCAGGAGGCGTATTACTTTATCGGCGGCCTGATGAAGCATGCCCGGGCGATTACCGCGATTGCGAATCCGCTTGTCAATTCCTACAAGCGTCTGGTGGCCGGGTACGAGGCGCCGATTCACGTCGCATGGAGCGTCAAGAACCGCAGTCCGCTGATCCGGATTCCCTCTGTCGCGGATGCGGGACACACCAGAATCGAGCTGCGCAGCCCGGATTCCGCGGCGAATCCGTATCTGGTCATCGCGGCCTGCCTGGGGGCGGGACTGGACGGCATCCGGAACCGGATCATGCCGCCGGATCGGATTGACGGCAATATTTACGAGATGACGCAGGAGGAGCGGACGGCGCGCCAGGTCGAGGATCTGCCGGGAACGCTGGCGGAGGCTATCGACGCGTTGGAACAGGACGAAGTGATCTGTGATATTCTGGGACGCTCTTTTGCGCAGAAGTATATCGCGATCAAACGGAGCGAGTGGAACGAGTACCGCACGCAGGTCTCGGAGTGGGAGCTGCAGGAGTATTTGAATAAGTATTAAGCGTTTCATGCGCGGCTGAGACAGAGAGGGAACCGTTTTTTGACGAACATTATTGTGGTTTTTCGGAAAACTGAAGACGCCAGAAATATCCGGAACCTCCTGGTCAGAAACGGGTTCGCGGTGGCGGCGGTCTGTACGGCGGGCGCACAGGCGCTGGCGCAGGCGGACGGTCTCTCTGACGGCATCGTTGTCTGCGGCTGTCAGCTGCCGGATATGATTTACGGCGAACTGCGGGAGAGTCTGCCGGAGACGTTCGAGATGGTGCTGCTGGCGGGCAAGGCGTCCCTGCCTTCCTGCCGGGAGGAGGGAGTGCTCTCCCTTGCGATGCCGCTGAAGACGCAGGATCTCGTCAATACGGTGGCGATGCTGGACAGAACGCTGGCTATGCGCAGACGGCGCAGACGCCAGCAGCCCAAAAAGCGCTCCGAGGAGGAGGAGAAGATTCTGAAGCAGGCAAAGGCGCTGCTGATGGAGAGAAATCATATGTCTGAGGAGGAAGCGCACCGCTATCTGCAGAAATGCAGCATGGACAGCGGAAACAGCATCTGCGAGACGGCGAAGATGGTGATGACAGTGTACCGGTAGAGAGAGGCGCGGCACCGGGCTGAGGGACGGCAGCCGACAGTCGGCGGGCGACAGGCGAAGATGTCCGGCCGGCAGTCAGATGGCACCGCAGATACGCTGTGCCGGAAAGGAGCAGGATGAAGCGGCTGGAATTTACGAAAATGCACGGCTGCGGCAACGACTACGTTTATATCAACGGATTTACGCAGAAGGTGCCGCAGGAGGAGAAGCCCGCGCTGGTGCACAGGCTCAGCGACCGCCATTTCGGAGTCGGCGGGGACGGCGTGATTTTCATCAATCCGTCGGAAATTGCGGATTTCGAGATGGAGATGTACAATATGGACGGCTCCCGCGGCGAGATGTGCGGAAACGGCATCCGCTGTGTCGGCAAATATGTCTACGATCACGGGATGACGGACCGGACGCAGATCACGGTGGAGAGCTGCGGGCAGATCAAGTATCTGACGCTTACGGTCAGGGAGGATAAAGTGGTGACTGTACGGGTCAATATGGGCGCTCCGGTGCTCGAAGCGGCGCAGATTCCGGTGAGCGTGCAGTCTGACAGGGAGGAGTCCGGTGCGGACAGGACACGGAGCGGCTGCGGCGCTGGCGCGGAGGAATCCGGTGCGTGCGGAATACAGAGTGGCTGCGGCGGGCAGTCCGGTGCGGCGGAATCCGCGGAGGCGGTTGTGAATGTGCCCATCGAGGCGCTGGGCAGGCAGCTGCGGATGACCTGCGTCTCCATGGGCAATCCCCACGCGGTCTTCTTCACAGACGATGTGGCGGGCATGGATCTGACGCAGATCGGTCCGGCGCTGGAATGCCATCCGTGTTTCCCGAACAGGACGAACGTGGAGTTTGTCCGGGTGATCGACCGGGCGCACGTCGAGATGCGTGTCTGGGAGAGGGGAACCGGAGAGACGCTGGCCTGCGGGACGGGATGCTGCGCGACCTGCGTCGCCTGCGTCTTGAACGGGCTGACAGACGAGCGCGTGAGTGTGAAGGTGCTGGGCGGCGAGATCACGGTGGAGTGGGACAGAGAGACCAATCTGGTCTATATGACCGGTCCCGCTGAGACGGTGTTCGACGGCGTGATTGATCCCGTTATATAGGGAGTTACTGTCTGCGCGGAGCGCGCAGATGAAATGCGCAGATAAGCAGATAAGATAAAATGAGCAGAAGAGAAAGAACGTTCTGACAGGAGGAAAATTATGTTTACAGCGAATCAGGATTACCTTAAGTTACCGGGCAGCTACCTCTTTTCGACGGTGGCGAAGAAAACGAACGCGTTTATCGCGGCGCATCCGGAGGCGAAGATCATCCGTCTCGGTATCGGCGATGTGACGCAGCCGCTTCCGCCGGCTGTGATCAGCGCGCTGCACAGTGCGGTGGATGAGCAGGCGAATTCCGCGACGTTCCGCGGCTATGCGCCGGATCTGGGCTATGATTTCCTGCGCGCGGCAATTGCACAGACGGATTATCAGGCGAGGGGCTGCCAGATCGAGGCGGACGAGATCTTCGTCTCCGACGGAGCCAAGAGCGATTCGGCCAACATTCAGGAGATTTTCGAGAAGGACTGCCGGATTGCGGTCTGCGATCCGGTCTATCCGGTCTATGTGGACAGCAACGTGATGGCGGGCAGAACTGGCGAGTACGACGCGCAGGCGGAGACATGGAGCAACGTCATCTATATGCCCTGCACGCAGGAGACGGGATTTGCGCCGGAACTGCCGGAGCAGACGCCGGATCTGATCTATCTGTGCTTCCCGAACAATCCGACCGGCGCGGCGGTGAAGAAGGCCGAGCTGCAGAGATGGGTTGATTACGCGAATAAAGTCGGCGCGGTGATCATCTTTGATTCCGCGTACGAGGCGTATATTTCCGAGGAGGACGTGCCGCACTCGATTTACGAGTGCGAGGGGGCGCGCACCTGCGCGATCGAGCTGCGCTCCTTCTCCAAGAACGCGGGATTTACCGGGCTGCGTCTGGGCGCGACGGTGGTGCCGAAGGACTTGAAGGACAGAAACGGCGTGGCGCTGCACGGCCTGTGGGCGAGACGCCACGGCACGAAGTACAACGGCGCTCCGTACATCGTACAGCGCGCGGGCGAAGCGTGCTACAGCGAAGAGGGACGCGCGCAGATCGCCCAGATGGTGGGCCGCTACATGAAGAACGCGGGCTACATCAGGGAGAGCCTTCTCTCGTTTGGCTATGAGGCATTCGGGGGCGTCAACTCTCCGTATATCTGGCTGAAGGCCCCGAAGGGCATGACGAGCTGGGAGTTCTTTGACTATCTTCTGGAGCACGCGAATGTGGTCGGAACGCCGGGATCGGGCTTCGGACCCAGCGGCGAGCATTACTTCCGGCTGACGGCCTTCGGCACCTATGAGAATTCGGTGGAGGCGATGAAGCGGATCCAGGCGATGGCGCTGTAGGAAAACGGCAGAAGAACCGCAGAAGAGCTGCCGTGCGCGGATTTTATCGGCGAGGCGAGGTTGCTTGCTGGAAAACGGCGCGGCAGAATGCGGAACAGGGAAGAACTGTGCGGCCGGAACGCGGGAGAACCGGAAGGGAGGATGGCATGGCTAATTTTTTTGATAAGCTGAGCGACGCATTGACGGCGACGGGCAAGGACGTCGCGCAGAAGACGAAGGACGTCACCGAAACGGCGAAACTCACGGTGGAGATCAATTCCCGGAAAAATCTGATTGAGAATAAATACCGGGAACTGGGAAAAGCGTACTATGAGGTGCATTCGGACAATCCGGAATTTCCCCAGGTGGAGGAAATTGCAGAGGCCTTCGCCCAGATCCGGGCGCTGGAAGCGCAGATCGCCGATATCAAGGGCGAGACGCGCTGCGCCTCCTGCGGCGCGGTGATCGGAAAGGAAGCGAAGTTCTGCGCGTCCTGCGGCGCGCCGACAGGCTTCACCGAGACGGTGCCTCCGGAACCGGAGACGATGGAGTAAAGCGCGGATTCTTGCAAACCGTCCGGCTTTATGCTACAATGCCTGTCACAGGACAACAGAACAAGGAATATAACAGAAATGCCAAGAAGGAGACTCCTGTCCGGGGAAGCGGCAGAGAGACGGCGTCGTCGGCTGAAAGCGCCGTCCGCGGAATGGACAAGGGGAACGCTCCGGAGCAGATCATCTGAACACAGATCCGTTTGCAGACAGCGCTTTCAGGCGGTGGGCGGAGAGGCCGTAGGGTGATACGTGACACGCGTTAAGTGAAGGAGTGGACAAGTCCAGCCGGAAGAGACTCGAAAGAGGAAGATCGGAACGGCAGGGCGGTCAAAACGGGTGGTACCGCGGAGAGATATTGCAATCCGTCCCGGAACAGCGTCGGAGGACGTCTGTTTCAGGGCGGATTTTTTATATGCCCGGAGAATCCCGTATCACAGGAAAAGCTGCGGCAGAAAGGAAAGAAATGGAAGCAAATCAGTACAGAAACAGGACAGTGCAGACAATTTCAGAGGCGGACATCGGACAGAGCGTGCGTGTGGCGGGCTGGGTGGAGAACATCCGCGACCACGGCGGCGTTTCTTTCCTCGATCTGAGGGATATGTACGGCGTGCTGCAGATCGTGCTGCGCCACGACGGACTGCTCAAGGGGATCGTCAAGGAGATCTGCATCTCGGTAGAGGGTCTGGTGGAGAAGAGAGACGAGGAGACGTACAATCCCAAAATCCCCACCGGGACCATCGAAGTAGAGGCCAAAACCATCGACGTGCTCGGTAAAGTGTACACACAGCTCCCCTTCGAGATCCAGACTTCGAAGGAGATCCGGGAGGACGTCCGTCTCAAATACCGCTATCTTGATCTGCGCAACGAGAAGGTGAAGGATGCGATCGTGTTCCGCTCGCAGGTCATTTCCTATCTGCGGGAGAAGATGACGGAGATGGGCTTTCTGGAGATTCAGACGCCGATTCTGTGCGCGTCGTCCCCGGAGGGAGCGCGGGACTATATTGTTCCCTCGAGACGGTACAAGGGCAAGTTCTACGCGCTGCCCCAGGCGCCGCAGCAGTACAAGCAGCTGCTGATGGTGTCCGGATTCGACAAATATTTCCAGATCGCGCCCTGCTTCCGCGATGAGGACGCGCGGGCGGACCGCTCTCCGGGAGAGTTCTATCAGCTCGACTTCGAGATGAGCTTCGCGACGCAGGAGGATGTCTTCCGCGTGGGCGAGGAGGTGCTGACGGCTGCGTTTGAGAAGTTCGCGCCCGAGGGAGCGGCGGTCACGAAAGCGCCCTTCCCGATCATCAGCTACCGGCAGGCGATGCTGGAATTCGGCACGGACAAGCCGGATCTGCGCAATCCGCTGCGGATCATCGACGTGACGGAGTTCTTCCAGACCTGTACCTTCAAGCCCTTCGTTGGCAGAACCGTGCGCGCGGTCAAGGTGCACGCCGATATGTCCAAAGGCTTCCATGAGAAGCTCCTCTCCTTCGCGGTATCGCTGGGCATGGGCGGCCTCGGCTATCTGGAGGTGGCGGAGGATCTTTCCTACAAGGGACCGATCGACAAGTTCATTCCGGCGGAAAAGAAGCCGGAGCTGAGAGAGCTGGCACAGCTGGAGGCGGGAGATACGATCTTCTTTATCGCCGACAAGGAGGACAAGGCGAACTATTATGCGGGCCAGATCCGCAACGAGCTGGGCGCGCGTCTTGATCTGCTGGAGAAGAACGCGTACCGCTTCTGCTATGTCAACGATTTCCCGATGTACGAGCGGGATCCGGAGACGAAGCAGATCGGCTTTACGCACAATCCCTTCTCGATGCCGCAGGGAGGACTGCAGGCGCTGACGGAGAAGGATCCGCTGGAGGTGCTGGCGTACCAGTACGACATCGTCTGCAACGGTGTGGAGCTCTCCTCGGGGGCAGTCAGAAACCATGACCTCGATATCATGGTCAAAGCGTTCGAGATCGCGGGCTACGATGAGGAGACGCTGAAGGATAAGTTCGGCGCCCTCTATCACGCGTTCCAGTTCGGCGCGCCGCCGCACGCAGGCATGGCGCCCGGCATCGACCGGATGATTATGCTGCTGCGCAATGAGGACAGCATTCGTGAGATCATCGCGTTCCCGATGAGCGGCACTGCCCAGGATCTGATGTGCGGCGCGCCGAACACCGTAACGGAGCAGCAGCTGCGCGAGGTGCATATCAAGGTCAGAGACTGAGAAAAAACGCAGCGGAAAGGAGTAAGATTGAAAAATAAGCTCGATAGCTTATTTTTCAATCCCGAGCTTTGTGCTGGAGCGTCACAAAGCTCGAGAATGGCAGACGCAAATTGGAGATTGACCGAGCGTAGCGAGGGATGCTTCTTGAACGCAGTTCAAGAAGATGAGCCTTCGGCGTGATGGCAATGGGATGTTTGCCCCGTCGCGAAGATCGCTCCGGAATGGAGTAACTATGGGAAAAAATGCAATCAGCGACGAGACGATTGAGTATGTGGGCATTCTGTCGAAGCTGGAGCTTTCCGACGAGGAAAAGGAGCAGGCCAAGAAGGATATGGAGAGCATGCTCGATTATATTGACCAGCTGGGTGAGCTCGATACCGACGGCGTGGAGCCGATGTCACATATCTTTCAGACAGGCAACGTCTGGCGCGAGGATGTGGTGACGAATACGGACGAGCACGGCAGGACGCTGGCAAATGCGCCGCAGGAAAAGGATGATATGTTTGTCGTGCCAAAGACGTTCGAGTAGAGCGCGGCGATTTCACAGGGAAATGATCCGGGGGCCGGAGAGAGGAGCCGTTTGATTCTCAGGCCGCCGGGTTTTGGTAAGGAGGATTCATGAACATTCTCACATTATCGGCGACGGAGCTATCCGCCGCGATCAGGCGGGGGGACGTGAGCGTGCGGCAGGCGCTGGACGCGGTGCTGCAGCGGATCGACGAGCGGGAGCAGGAGCTGCACTGCTACATCACGATCCTGCCCAGGGAGGAGCTCTATGCGGAGGCGGACCGTCTGCAGCAGGCGATCGACGCGGGTGAACTGAGCGGGCCGCTGGCGGGCGTCCCGGCGGCGATCAAGGACAATCTCTGCACAGAGGGCATCCGGACGACATGCGCTTCTAAAATTCTGTACAATTATGTGCCGACCTTTTCTTCCACGGCAGCGCTGCGGCTGCGGGAGGCGGGGGTGCTCGTGATCGGCAAGACAAATATGGACGAGTTCGCGATGGGATCGACGACGGAGACGTCGGCCTTCGGGGTGACGAAGAATCCCAGAGATCCCTCGCGGGTGCCGGGGGGCTCCTCCGGCGGTTCTGCGGCCGCGGTGGCGGCGGGAGAGTGCTTCCTCGCCCTCGGGAGCGATACGGGCGGCTCGATTCGCCAGCCCGCCTCTTACTGCGGCGTCGTCGGCATCAAGCCGACGTACGGAACGGTATCGCGGTACGGACTCGTGGCGTACGGCTCCTCTCTCGATCAGATTGGACCGCTGGCGCACACGGTGAGAGACGCCGCGACGGTTCTGGAGGCGATTTCCGCCCACGATCCGAAGGACGCGACGTCCATTGCGCGGGAGGATACGGACTTTACACAGGCGCTGACGGCGGATGTGAAAGGGCTGCGGATCGGAATTCCGAGGGACTATTTCGGAGAAGGACTGGATCCGGAGGTCGCGGACGCAGTGCGGGCTGCGGCGAAGGTTCTGGAGGCGCAGGGGGCGACCGTCGAGGAATTTGATCTGAGTCTCGTGAAGTACGCGATTCCCACGTATTATACGATTGCGGACGCGGAGGCTTCGAGCAATCTGGAGCGGTTTGACGGTGTCAAATACGGCTACCGCGCGCCGGAGGCTGAGGGACTGCACCAGATGTACAAGAGGACGCGGTCGGAGGGCTTCGGACCGGAGGTCAAGCGCCGCATTATGCTGGGCTCCTTCGTTCTGAGCTCCGGCTACTACGACGCCTATTATCTGAAAGCGCTGCGGGTCAAGGCGCTGATCAAGAAGGCGTTCGACGAGGCGTTTGCGCGCTACGATCTGATTCTGGGTCCGGTCGCGCCGACGACGGCGCCGGAGCTGGGCAGCAGTCTCTCCGATCCGATCAAAATGTATCTGGGAGATATTTACACGATTTCGGTGAATCTGGCGGGACTGCCGGGGATCAGCATTCCGGTGGGCACGGACAGCAAGGGTCTTCCGATCGGGATGCAGCTGATTGCAGACTGCTTCCAGGAGAAGAAGATGATCCGCGCGGCGTACACCTACGAACAGGCCGCAGGAATGGAGCGTTAGAGTATGAGAGAATATGAACTTGTCATCGGTCTGGAGGTTCATGTGGAGCTGGCGACGAAGACGAAGATCTTCTGCGGCTGTTCCACGGCGTTCGGTGCAAAGCCCAACGCCCACACGTGTCCCGTGTGTACGGGGATGCCCGGTTCGCTTCCGGTGCTGAACAAACAGGTGCTGGAGTACGCGATCGCGGTGGGGCTGGCGACGAACTGTGATATCACCCGGTATTCGAAGTTTGACAGGAAGAACTATTTTTACCCGGACAATCCGCAGAACTATCAGATCTCGCAGCTCTATCTGCCGATCTGCCGGAACGGCTATGTGGAGATTCCGGGAGAGGACGGCGAGACAAAAAGAGTCGGCATCCATGAGATCCACATGGAGGAGGATGCGGGCAAACTGGTGCACGACGAGTGGGAGGACGCCTCTCTCGTCGATTACAACCGCTCAGGCGTGCCTCTGATCGAGATCGTCTCGGAGCCGGATATGCGCAGCGCGAAGGAGGTCATCGCGTATCTGGAAAAGCTGCGGCTGCTGATCCAGTATCTCGGCGCCTCTGACTGCAAGCTGCAGGAGGGATCGATGCGGGCCGACGTCAATCTTTCGGTGAGGGAGAAGGGCGCGCAGACCTTCGGAACGCGCACGGAGATGAAGAATCTGAACTCCTTCCGCGCGATCGAGCACGCGATTCAGGGCGAGAGCGAGCGGCAGATCGATCTCCTTGCGCAGGGCGGCAAGGTTGTGCAGGAGACGAGACGCTGGGACGACGACAGAATGGAGTCCTACGCGATGCGCAGCAAGGAGGATGCTCAGGATTACCGGTATTTCCCCGATCCGGATCTGCCGCCTCTCACGGTGCCGCAGGAGATGATCGACCGGATCCGCGCGGCGCAGCCGGAGTTTCGCGAGGAGCGCCGGGAGAGATACCGCAGGGAGTACGGCATCCCGGACTACGATATAGAGATTCTGACCGATAACCGCAAGCTGGCCGATCTCTTTGAAGAGACGACGAAGCTCTGCGGAGAGCCGAAGAAGGTTTCGAACTGGCTGATGGGAGAGACACAGAGACTCTTAAAGGAGAAGGGAATGGATCCCGAGGATCTTGTCTTCTCCCCGCAGCATCTGGCCGCGCTGATCGGACTGACGGAGAGCCGCCAGATCAACAGCAGCGTCGCGAAGGAGGTCTTCGAGGTGATGTTCGCAGAGGATGTTGATCCGGAGCGCTATGTCGAGGAGAAGGGGCTTAAGACCGTGCAGGACGACGGCGCGCTGGCGCAGGCCGTGGAGGCTGCGATTGCGGCGAACCCGCAGTCGGTGGCGGATTATAAGGCCGGCAAGGTCAAGGCGCTGGGCTTTTTGACCGGACAGGTGATGAAGGCGACCAAAGGCAAGGCGGATCCCGCCGCGATCAACGCGATGCTCAGGGAAGCATTGCAGTAACCGCGCCGCCGCTTGACGGAAGAGAGGCGGGAACGTATACTAAAATAGTTCCCAAACAGTTCAGAAACAGGGAATTTACCGGCTGTGCCGGTTTGAAAGAAGAACAGAAAGGTGGTTGATCAGCAATGGCATTATTGGAACAGTGGCGCGCAAAGGCGTACAACGAGAGAGCGAATAAGAACGATCTGCAGCAGCTGTGGGCGGATTATTTTCAGAAGGAAAAGGAAATTTATGAAAAGCTGCTGGCAGTGCCGGACGACGAGGTAAAGGGCACGGTCAAGGAGCTGGCGGAGCGCTACGGCATCGATGTGATGACGATGGTAGGCTTCCTCGACGGTATCAACGACAGCCTTGTGAACCCGAATCCGATCGAGGAGATGGAAGAGGACACCGAGGTCAATCTGATTTACGACAAGGAGCTGCTCTACAAGAACATGGTGGCGGCCGGCGCTGACTGGCTGTACAAGCTGGAGCAGTGGAACAATATCTTCGACGAGGAGAAGCAGCAGGAGCTCTACAAGGAGCAGAAGAAGTCCACGACGATCGTCAAGGCACCGAAGGTATACCCGAACGATCCCTGCCCCTGCGGATCCGGCAAGAAGTACAAGAAGTGCTGCGGCAGAGCGTAAACCATCAAAAAGCAATGTCTGAGGGCATTGCTTTTTTGCTGTGATTGGATCTAAAAAAGAAGCGTGTCGGAATTGAAATTTTATTCCGCACGCTTCTTTTTTATTATTTACGCTATATTATTTTCACAGGCTACGTTGTTTTTTACAGATTGCCATGTTTCTTACTGTCTGCGCTGTTTTCCATAATTTGCATGGTTTTCCCACAGTCTGCGTTGTTCCTCACAATCTGTATGGTTTCTCGCAGTTTGCACTGTTTCTCGTAGTCTGCATGGTTTCCCACAGTCAGCGCTGTTCCTCACAATCTGCATGACGATTCACAAATTGCCTTACTTCTCCTCGCCGCCTTCCAGAATGTTCATAAACTCCTCGCCGGTGATTGTCTCCTTTTCATAGAGGTATTTCGCCAGCTCGTCAAGCTTGTCACGGTTCTCGGTCAGGATCTGCACGGCTTTGGCGTGCTGCTGTTTGACGAGAGCGACGACCTGTTTGTCGATCGCGGTCTGCGTCTCGGGGGAGCAGGCGAGGGAGGCGTCGCCTCCGAGATACTGGTTGGAGATTGTCTCGAGGGCGACCATATCAAAGCCGTCGCTCATGCCGTACTGGGTGATCATCGCGCGGGCGATCTTCGTCGCCTGCTCAATATCGTTCGATGCGCCGGTGGTCACGGAGCCGAATACCACTTCCTCGGCTGCACGGCCGCCAGTGAGCGTGGCGATCTTGTTTTCCAACTCGGTTTTGTTCATCAGGTTGTGGTCGCCGTCGTCCACCTGCATGGTATAGCCGAGAGCGCCGGAGGTGCGGGGAACGATGGTGATTTTCTGCACCGGGGCGGAGTGTGACTGCTTGGCCGCCACGAGAGCGTGACCGATTTCGTGGTAGGAGACGATGTGCTTCTCCTCATCGGTGAGGATCGCATTCTTTCTCTGGTATCCGGCGATGACGACCTCGATGCTTTCCTCCAGATCAGCCTGCTGTACGAAGGCTCTGCCGTCGCGCACGGCACGCAGCGCCGCCTCGTTGACGATGTTGGCCAGCTCCGCGCCGGATGCGCCGGAGGCCATGCGGGCGATTTTGCCGAAATCGATGTTGTCTGCGATTTTGACCTTCTTGGCGTGCACCCGGAGAATTTCCTCGCGGCCCTTCAAATCGGGCAGTTCCACCGGAACGCGCCGGTCAAAGCGGCCCGGACGCAGCAGAGCGGGATCGAGAGAGTCGGGGCGGTTGGTAGCGGCCAGAATTACGACGCCGTTGTTGCCCTCGAAGCCGTCCATTTCTGTCAGAAGCTGATTGAGGGTCTGCTCGCGCTCATCATTGCCGCCGAGCTTGCCGCCGCGCTTTTCGCCGACCGCGTCGATCTCGTCGATGAAGACGATACAGGGAGCCTTTTCCTTGGCCTGTTTGAAGAGGTCCCGCACCTTGGAGGCGCCCATGCCGACGAACATTTCCACGAATTCAGAGCCGGAAATCGAGAAGAAAGGAACGCTCGATTCTCCCGCCACGGCCTTGGCGAGCATCGTTTTGCCGGTGCCGGGAGGGCCTACGAGCAGAATGCCCTTGGGCATGGACGCTCCGATTTCCTTGTATTTTTCCGGATTGTGGAGGTACTCCACGATTTCAGTCAGGTTTTCCTTGGCCTCATCCTCGCCCGCCACATCGGCGAAGCGGATGCCCTCGGTGGACTGGACGTAGACCTTGGCGCTGCTCTTACCCATTCCGAACATCATGGAGTTCGGACCACCTGCGTTCTGCATCATTTTGCGGGAGAGGTACTGGCCCAGTGCGATAAAGATCGCGATCGGCAGAATCCAGGTGACGAGGAAGGAGACGATAGGGGAGGCCTGTTCGATGATCTCTCCGGAGAATTTCGCGCCGGAGTCATAGAGGCGCTGCGTCAGATCGGGATCGTTTACCATTCCCGTCTTGTAGATCACCGTCCCGTCTTTGTTGGTGAAAAGAATCTGATTCTCCTGTGCCTGAATTTCAACCTGCCCGACGTCCTGTGATTCGGTCATCGAGATAAAGGTGCTGTAGTCCGTCTCGATGATCTGTCGTTTGGACATCCACGGGACGAACAGGAAATTCAGAAGCATCATAATCAGAAGGACGATGATGTAATAGAAAATAAGAGGTTTTTTTGGTGTTTTCACTTCATGCATAGGTATTTTCCTTCTTTCGCGTTCTCTTTTCAGAGAAGAATTTGTGCGGATGGAAATTGTCTGTAGAATGCAGCGACTGTCTGCGCGGTCAGGCGCTGCCATGAATCTCAGCGACTGTCTGTACGGGCGGCGAACTCCTCCGCGGGATGTTCTGCCAGAACCTTCTTCACAAATGCCCTGGCGTTTGCCAGATCCGTCTCGTCCGGATGCAGAAGCGCCTCGTCGAAATTGTGGACCATGTGGTCGATCCGGGAGGCTGTCTGGTCGGTGCGCATCGATTCGTAGCGGCTGCGCACACTCATCGGCATCTTGCCCTGGCAGAGAAAACAGCCGAGATACTCATTGTCGTCGGGAATCCAGACCTTTACGTTCTGCTCGATCGAGCGGTAGTATGCCGCGTCGCGGCCGAGCCCGCAGGTGCCGAACAGGGCGATGCGCCTGCCGTGCAGCTCGGAGAGAAGATTGATGATTTCGAGAGGGCAGGAGCCGCGGTTATTCCAGAACCCAACGAAAAATGTGTCGGCGGCGCTGCGGTGATCCCACTGCAGAATATCCTGCATATCCTTTTCGGAATCGGGAATGGCGGCGAAAATCGCGCTTGCCACCTTCTTGGTGTTTCCCGTTGCGCTTGCATATACAACCATAGTGCTCATAGGCAAAACCTCCTGTCATTGATCAAACGGCCGTTGTACGCCGTATTTCCCGGGGTGATCCCCACCGTGCCGTCACAGCGGCTGCCGTCAGCACCGTCCGTAGTACGGGACGCCGCAGCAGAGTCCGTTGCCGTAGCAGCACAGGTTGCAGACGAGATTGGCGATGCAGAGCTTCATGCACCAGCCTCCTGTTCCGTCCATCACGCTGCCGTAGGGATTCTGCCTCGTGCGGTACCAGCTGTTGCCGGACTGCAGCTGCTGAACGAGCTGCTGGTAATTGGGGTTGCCGGGTTCCATCTGCGCGGCGGTCTGCGCGTGCTGCAGGGCGATGACGTTATTGCCGAGCCCCGCGTTGGCGACGGCGCTGTAGTAATACCACTGGGCGGGGCGCGCGCTCATCCCGTTCAGTACGTTGAGTGCTTCCTGATAGTGACCGCTGTTGATATAGTTCGCAGCGGCCCGGAAGTGAAGGGTTTCCTCATCGTCGCTTCCCTGTGCGCGGCCTCCTCCGGCGTTTCCTGTCTGGCCGTAGCCTCCGAAAGCGCCCCAGAAATCACCGAAGTTTCCCCAGAAGTCGCCGTAATCGCCGTATCCGCCGGAACCGTATCCTCCTGTGCCATAGCCGCCCGTGCCGGAGCCATAGCCCCGGTAGGAACCGCCAGATCCGTTTCCGGAAGAACTGCCGTAGCCGGTATTGGCATAGGGGTGTTCGCGCTCGTACATGATCTGCTGGTAGGCCTGCTGGACGAGTTTGAACATCTCTTCGGCCTGATCCTTGTTCGGGTTATTGATATTGGCATCCGGATGATATTTCCGGGAGAGCTGCCGGTATGCTTTTTTGATTTCCTCATCGCTCGCGTCCCGGGAGACGCCGAGCACTTTATACGGGTCTGACATGCGTTATTTCTTTCCTCCTTGCTGATCCTGCGCGTTTTTCCTGCGGGCTGTGACCGCCTCGTAACGGGACCACACGCCGGAATAAAGTATATTGCGAAGTATAGCAATGTTCTCCAGGATCGGCAAGGTCTCGAAGGCCTTGCAGCACTCGGCCATCATCATGGTCAGAATCTGAAGGCAGTGCGCGGCGAATTCCTCGCCGGAGAGCTTATTCCACAGAGGCAGAAGCGGATTGTAGTTTCCCTTTTTCTGATCCTCCTCAACATCGTCATAGGCGTCCATCAGATAAATGAATTTCCCGAGGAAAAATCCCATGCGCCGCAGCTGGGGAGACCAGAGATCCTCCCGGCAGTCGAAGAGCTCCGCCATCAGTTCGCCGAAGCAACCGGCGGCCTTGTCGAGGTCGGTTTCGCCCGTCTTCTCATAGAGCCGGAGCTTCTCGAGATTTTCTCGGACAGCCCGGGCCTTTTTCTCCCGAAGCGCACAGGCTCTTTTGTTTTTGCCGGAGAGCGCTTTGGACATTGCCAGTCTGGAAATTCTGCGCTCGTCCGACCAGTCGTCGAGGCAGGAGTAGTAGGAGAGAATGACGTTCATATCCGCCGCGTATTCGGTGAATTCATTGTCCCGGAGCGGATGTCTGGCGAGAGGGTGCGCGACGCAGCGGCAGGAGGAGAGCGGGCTGTCCGGTTCGTAGAGGCCGGTCAGCAGCAGGATCAGGAACGTCATGTCGTAGCTGAGCGTCAGCTGACCGGACAGCCCGTATTTTTCATTTAATTTCCGGCAGAGCCCGCAGTAGTAGGAGCGGTAAATATCATATTCCTTGAACTTGAGCTCAGGCTGGTTGACGATCACATATCCGAACATATCCTGTCCCTTCTTCCTTCCGGTATTTTACTTGTTTTCCTTTACGAATTTTTTTTGAACTCCGTTCCGCATTTGGGGCAGCGGACCATGATATGTCCCTTTCCTCTGGGGATGCGGATCTTCTGGCGGCATTTGGGACAGCGGTAAATGTGATAGATTTTGCGCTGGGAAGCGTTGTAGCGGTAATTCTTAAAGAATCCCAGAAACGAGGCCTTGCGGGCCAGATACCACTGATTTTCCCGATAGCGCGCGGCAACGTTCCGCGAGAGCATCCGGAAATAGATGTAAATCAGAACGGCGAACGCGAGCGGTCCGAACAGATACAGTCTCGGAAACCAGGAGAGAATGAGAAAGAAGACGGCCACTCCCAGCAGAAACCGGGAGAAATTGTCGGAGCCGTAGCGTCCCTGCATAAACGTTGCCATTTTGTAACGGAATCGATTCCACATAATAATAAGATCCCCTTCCTTGCACATCCGTGCTGAAAATTATAGTAACATTTTATCGGAAAATTCAGGAAATACAATGAAACGCGGAGGAAAATAATCTAAAAAAAGCATAAACATAGACGCTCAGCCCGCGTCATTCGCAAAGTCGCGCTGTCGCGCTTTCCGCCGCTTCGCGGCTGTCTTTGCTCATGAGCTGGCGCTCCCTCAGACGGAAGCAATCAGCACAAATTCGTGCAAGCACGATTTGCACCGCTTGCTTCCGTCTGGCTGAGTTTGCACTAACACGCGTACCAGTTCAGCCCGCGCCATTCGCAAAGTCGCGCTGTCGCGCTTTCCACCGCTTCGCAGCTGTCTTTGCTCATGAGCTGGCGCTCCCTCAGACGGAAGCAATCAGCACAAATTCGTGCAAGCACGATTTGCACCGCTTGCTTCCGTCTGGCTGAACTGATATTCATGTTGTGAACAACGGGGGGACTGTGATATACTTAACCCGCGCACAGAGCGGCCTGCGGGACTTCTGTGCGGTACAGATTCTTATTGAGGAGGAGCAAAATGAATAAAAAAATCGGTATCAAAGAAGTAGTGGCGATCGGCATCGGCACGGCGTTTTTTGTTGCGCTGACAGAGATTCAGATCCCGATCGGAATTCCGAATACGGCGCTACAGCCCCGTATGGCGGTTCTGGCGTTTCTGGCAGCGGTGTTCGGACCGGTGGTCGGAGCGATCGTCGGACTCGTCGGACACGCGCTGGGCGATGCGATCTTCTACAGTTCGGTGTGGTGGAGCTGGGTTATTCCGGAGGCGGTATTCGGCATCGGCGTCGGTCTGTTCGCGAAGTATTACGCAGTGAAGGACGGCGGGTTTGATACGAAAAAGATCGTCGTGTTCAACGTCGTGCAGGTGATCTCGAACGCGCTCGCATGGATTCTCGTCGCTCCGGCGCTCGACATTCTGATCTACGCGGAGCCGGCGGGCAAGGTATTCCTGCAGGGCGCATGGTCCTTTGTCGGAGATATCATTATTGTGGGCGTTCTGGGAAGCATTCTGCTGGCTGCATACTCCAAGGTGGGCAGCAAGTCCTCGAACCTCTCGAAAGAGGATTAGTAAGAGAAGCTGAAAGAAGAGAGAGAGGGATATGGAACCTGTTATTGAATTTTCAAATTACTCTTTTCGCTATAAGTCACAGAAGGAACCCTCTCTCTCAGGGATCAACCTGAAGATTTATCCCGGGGAGAAGATCCTGATTGCGGGACCGTCCGGTTCAGGCAAGTCCACGCTGGCCCACTGTATCAACGCGCTGATTCCTTGCTCCTTTCCCGGCGAAGTGACCGGGAGCCTCCGGGTGGGGGGAGAGGATCCGGCGCGTCTCGGCGTATTCGGTATGTCCAAAAAGGTCGGAACGGTGCTGCAGGATACAGACGGACAGTTCATCGGGCTCACGGTGGCGGAGGATCTGGCGTTCGCGCTGGAAAACGACGCCGCTCCGCAGCAGGAGATGTTTGAAAAGGTGCAGCGGGTAGCGCAGGTGGTGGATCTGGAGCACCTGCTGCACCATGCGCCGGGAGAGCTCTCGGGCGGGCAGAAGCAGCGTGTCTCGATGGGCGGCGTGATGGTGGATGATGTTGACATTCTCCTGTTTGACGAGCCGCTGGCCAATCTCGATCCGGCGACCGGCAAGAGAACGATCGCCCTGATCGATGAGATCATGAAGCTCAGAAAGATGACGGTCATCATCATCGAGCACCGTCTCGAGGATGTGCTGTACCGCGATGTGGACAGGATCGTGGTGGTGAACGACGGGCGGATTATTGCGGACGGGAAGCCGGACGAGCTGCTCTGCGAAGAAGTGCTCGGACAGCAGGGCGTGCGGGAACCGCTCTATCTGGCGGCGATCCGGCACGCGGGCGGAACACTTCGCCCCGAGGATCATCCGCAGCACATTGAGACGATGAATCTTGCGCCGTACCGGGATCTGGTGCGCAGCTGGTTTACCGCTACGCCGCCGCTCGTCTGCAGCAACACAAATCCTCCGGTGCTGGAGGTGGAGAATCTCTCATTTTCCTATGCGCCGGGCGAGCCGGTGCTGCGGGAGATCTCATTTGCGGTCAGAAAAGGAGAGATGCTCAGCATCGTCGGCAAAAACGGGGCGGGCAAGTCAACGCTCTCCGCGCTGATCTGCGGATTCTATCAGCCGACGGAGGGCAGAATTCTTCTGAACGGGCAGGACATTGCACCGCTCTCGATCAAGGAGAGGGGGGAACGGGTCGGTCTGGTCATGCAGAGCCCGAACCAGATGATCAGCAAGCCCATGATTATGGAAGAGGTGGGACTGGGGCTGACGGTGCGCGGCGTACCTGCGGATGAGGTGCGGGAGCGGGTGGAGAAAACGCTGAAAATATGCGGCCTGTATCCGATGCGGAACTGGCCGGTGTCGGCGCTGAGCTTCGGACAGAAGAAACGCGTCACGATCGCTTCGATTCTCGTCATGGAGCCGGATATCATGATTCTGGACGAGCCGACGGCGGGGCAGGATTACCGCCACTACACAGAGATCATGGAGTTCCTGCGCCGGATCAACCGCGAGACGGGCATCACAATCCTGATGATCACCCATGATATGCACCTGATGCTGGAGTACACCGACCGTGCGGTCGTGATTGCGGACGGACAGCTGATCACTGATGATACGCCTGCCAGAGTGCTCACGGATGAGAGCATTGCCGACAGGGCCTATCTGAAAAAGACGTCCCTCTATGATCTGGCGCTGCGCTGCGGAATCGGGGAGCCGTCGGAATTCGTGGAGCGGTTCATCGCTTATGAGCGGGCGGAGAATCAATAGGTACAGCAACCTGAAACGGGGATAGTGTGAAAATTTTCACACCGAGATTTGTACTGGAGCATCACAAATCACAACGCAAAATCAAAGATTTTGCTATATATGGCAGACGCAAATTTGAAATTTGCGTCGCCCCGTCGCGTAAAACGTTCCGGAATGGTGATTATTATGTCGAGAATTTTATCTTACGAGAAAAAGGATACATGGATCCATGAACTGAGCGGCTTTACAAAGTTGGTGTTTTTCCTGCTCTGGGGACTGACGAGCGCACTGACGTACGACACGCGGGTGCTGCTCGTGATGATCGTGATCTCGGTGGTGATTTTCGCGGTTTCCAAAACGCAGTGGAAACAGGTCGGAGCGGTGATGAAGGTGATCCTTCTCTTCATGGTGATCAATCTGATCGCGATTTTTATCATTGCGCCGTATCAGGGCTGCGAGATCTACGGCAGCCGCACTGATCTGTTCCCCCTCGCGGCGGGATACGTCGTGACGAGGGAGCAGCTTTTCTATATGTTCAATATCCTGATCAAGTATTTTACGGTGATTCCCTCCGTTTTTATTTTCCTCGTAACGACGGATCCGAGCGAGTTCGCGGCGTCGCTGAACGGCGTGGGCGTCAGTTATAACATCTCCTATGCGGTTGCGATCGCGCTGCGCTACATCCCGGACGTGCAGGGGGATTTCAGGCGGATCCGGAATGCACAGGAGGCGAGGGGCATCGAGATGAGCGCCAAGGCGGGGCTTTTTGACAGGATCAGGAAAACCTCGAGCATTATTTTCCCCCTCCTGTTCTCCAGTATGGAGAGGATCGACGTGGTGAGCAACGCGATGGAGCTGCGGGGCTTCGGCAAGAAGAAAAAGCGGACCTGGTACTCCGCGAAGAAGCTCTCCCGGAACGATTATCTGGTGCTCGCGTTCACGGTTCTGTTCTGCGCGGCGGCGCTGGTGATCACCTATGCGGACGGGAGCCGGTTCTATAATCCGTTTGTGTGAGCAGAGGGTCTGTCTGAAACCATAGCAGACAATCATGGCAATAAGGGAACTTAAGGCAATAGAGAAACTCACGTCAATAAGGAACTCGAGGCTAACTCGAGGCAATAAGGAACTCACGTCAATAAGGAACTTGCGTCAATAGGGAACTCGCGGTAATTAAGGAACTCATAGTAATATCAGTATAGAGGTAAAACAAAATGAAAAGCTCCGTATTTCCCGGATCATGGTATCGCCGGGAAATACGGAGCTTTGCTTGTACAAACAATTCTGTGCGGAGAATTCTCTGCGTGGGCGGCATGGAAGCCGGTCAGTCACACGGCGGCTGAAGGCCGTCCGCGCGGGGATGGATCTGCTTTCGTCAGTGAGTTGAGAACATGTGGGCAAAAGGCGGATCCAGATCACTCAGACGGCTTCCCCGCCCTTATAGACTCTGAGGAGCCGGTAGTCGCGGTCGGTGACCAGCAGATCAGCCGCCTTGCCCTCGCGGATGCTGCCGTAGGAATCGAGAATACCGATGGAGCGCGCCGGATTGTACGATGCGGCGCGGATTGCCTGCCACGCGGGGACGCCGAAGCGGATCGCGTTGACCATGCAGTCATAGAGATTCGTTGCGGAGCCGGCGATCGTGCCGTCCGCCAGCCGGGCCTCGTTGCCGCGCACCGTGACGGCCTGTCCGCCGAGAGAGTACTGTCCGTCCTCCATGCCGGTGGCCATCATGGAGTCACTGATCAGGATCATGCGGTCGTAGCCAAGGAGCTTGAAGGTCGCCCGGATGACGCTCGGATGGATGTGGATGCCGTCGCAGATCAGTTCCGCCTCTGCGTTTTTGTCGGCGGCTGCACCGATCACGCCGGGCGCGCGGTGCGTAAACGGCGGCATGGCGTTGTAAAAGTGAGTGACATGGGAAGCGCCTGCGTCAAACGCCGCGCACGCCGTGTCATAGTCGGCGGTCGTGTGGGCAATCGAGACGACCATGCTGCGGGAGAGCATATGAATACAGTCCATCGCTCCCTCCACCTCGGGGGCAATGTCGATCATTCTGGCGAAATTTCCGCTCTTTTGCTGGAGGCGCAGCACCATTTCGGCATCTGGTTTCATCAGATACGCCGCGTTCTGCGCGCCCTTTTTGGCTTCCGAGAGGAAAGGGCCTTCCAGATTGGCCCCGTGCAGAAGCGCAGCGCCGTATCTGGAGTGTTTGCGGTACTCGGCTGCGGCGGTCAGGATCTGCGTGAGCTTCTCCTCCGGATACGTCATCGTGGCGGGGCACAGTGAGGTGATGCCGTGGGAGAGCTCGTATTCCTCAATTGCGGCAAACGCCTCCGGTGTGCCGTCGCAGAAGTCGTATCCCGCGCAGCCGTGGAAGTGGAGATCGACGAGTCCCGGCAGCAGATAGGAGCCGGAGAGATCGACGATTTCCTCTGCTTCAGCAGCTTTTGGAGAAACGGAGGCATCCGGTGCACCGACAGTCTCGGCACTCGGTGATTCCGTGACGCCGGCGTTTTTGCCGGAAGCGGCTCGTGGAGCATCCCCGTTTCTATAATCGATCGAGATGATCCGGCCGTCCCGGACGGTGAGATCTGCCTCGACGAATCCGTCCTTTTCTGTAAAAACAGTACCATTTATGAATTTCATGGCAGTTCTTCCTTTCTGAGCAAAATCCGCGGGGCGGCGTTTTACAGCAGGTACTGCAGCGCCGCTTCATCGCCGACGAGGACGACATCGTTGTGCAGCTGGAGCACGGAGGCGGGAACTTCCGGCGTGATCGGACCGGTAAAGGCGTCCTTCATGATCTGCGCCTTATCCTCGCCGCAGGCGACGAGCAGGATCTTTCTGGCCTGCATGACGGTCTTGATTCCCATCGTGATGGCGTGCGTCGGAACCTGGCTTAAATCGCCGTCCCAGAAACGGGCGTTTGCCTGCCTCGTCTTGTCGGAGAGGGTGACGATGTGGGTTTCCTTGTCAAAGGCCTCCCCGGGTTCGTTGAAGCCGATATGTCCGTTGTGGCCGATGCCGAGGAGCTGGAGATCAACGCCGTGCATGCTGCGGATCACCTCGTTGTAATCGGCGCAGGCCTGCTCAGCATCCGCGGCGGTACCGCTCGGAACGTGGGTGTTCGCCTTATCGATGTTGATGTGATCGAAGAGATGGTGATTCATAAAATAGCGGTAACTCTGGTCACTGGTTTCATCCAGACCGCAGTATTCGTCGAGGTTGACGGTGCGAACCTCTTTGAAGTCAAGATCGCCCTTTTCGTACCATTTGACGAGCTGCTCGTAAGCACCGATGGGCGTGGAACCGGTAGCCAGTCCCAGAACGCAGTCCGGCTTCATAATCACCTGCGCGGAAATAATGTTGGCTGCGATGCGGCTCGCGTGATAGTAATCAGGTGCGCTGTAAATTCTCATAATATGGAAGACCCCCTTATTCTTAAGTCGGACAAATGTCCTGTTTCCTATAGTTTACACTTTTCGGAGAAGAATACCAGTCTTTCCTTTGGCTTCTTTTTGCTTTCCGTTGTTTTGCCTGTTTTTTGACGTATTTCAGTCTGCTTTGCCGGATTTTGACAAAATCCTGACGGATCAGCCGTGGAAAAGAGAGGGGAAATAGGATATAATGAACGGTATTCAGCGCCGTATCGGGGCGACTTTGTTCCGGACTGTCCCATCAGGTGCGGCCTGGCGGCGTCTCTTTCATTTCGGATTTGCCTTTGCTTGAGATCTCTCAGTTTGCACGGTTCACAGTATCCATGAATTTTCAGAATAAGGAGAAACTTCATTGACGTTCACACTCTTACTCGCGGCGGCGGTTCTGATCGCCTGCCTGCTCTGCCAGAAACTCTCGGACCGCATCGGGATTCCCACGCTGCTGGCTTTTATCGGAATCGGCATGGTGTTCGGCTCGGATGGTATTCTGCGAATTCCCTTTGATAACTATCAGTTTGCGGAGCAGGTCAGTACGATCGCCCTGATTTTTATTATGTTTTACGGCGGCTTCGGCACGAAATGGAGCGAAGCGAAGCCGGCGGCGGCAAAGGCGGTGCTGCTCTCGACCTGCGGCGTCGTGCTCACGGCGCTTATCACGGGTCTGTTCTGCTTTTATGTGCTGCGGATGCCGCTGTGGGAGGGGATGCTGATCGGTTCGGTGCTCGGCTCTACGGATGCGGCCAGCGTCTTTTCGATTCTGCGTTCCAAGAGATTGAACCTGAAATATAATACGGCGTCTCTGCTGGAGGTGGAGAGCGGTTCCAACGATCCTTTTGCCTACATGATGACGATGATTGTGATTTCCCTGATGACCGGAGAGGAGGGGGTGAGCGTTTCTTCTGTGCTGACGCTGCTTTTCTCCCAGATTCTCTTCGGCATCGTGTTCGGTGTCGCCATCGCGTGGGCGGCGGTTTTTGTCCTGAAGAAAATCAAGCTCTCTCCGGGAATGGATGATGTGTTTGTCGTCGCGGTCGCCCTGTTTGCCTATGCGCTTCCGGCGACGCTGGGGGGCAACGGTTTCCTGAGCGTTTATCTGGTCGGAATCATCATGGGTAACCAGGAGATCGGGGACAAGAAATCGCTGGTACATTTTTTTGACGGGGTGACCGGTATCATGCAGATGATGCTGTTCTTCCTGCTGGGACTGCTTTCGTATCCCTCCCGT
Organism: Eubacteriales bacterium; assembly: GCA_030524225.1. Lineage (GTDB taxonomy): Bacteria > Bacillota > Clostridia > Lachnospirales > Lachnospiraceae > CAG-791. Next base: position 1,053 of record JAUNGV010000015.1, on the reverse strand, counting down.
CTGCCGGCAGTTTTCCTGATGTCGTTGGCAATCGCCCTGTTCCTGACTTTTGTGGCGAGACCGGCGGCTGTCTTTGCCCTGCTTTCGCCGTTTCGCAGCAAGGTCAGACAGATGGCTCTCGTCTCGTGGGCGGGACTGCGCGGCGCGGCTTCGATCGTGTTCGCGGTGCTGGCGGTCATTAACGTTCCCACGCTGGAGAGTGATCTGTTTCATATGGTATTTCTCGTCGTTCTCTTCTCCATTCTGCTGCAGGGCTCTCTCCTGCCGGTGGTCTCCCGGAAACTGAAGATGATCGGCGCGCATGACAATGTCCTGCGAACCTTCAACGACTACAGCGAGACGACGCCGGTGCAGTTTATTCAGTGTACGATTCCCAGACGGCACGCATGGGCGGGAAAGAGGGTGCGGGACATCGTTCTGCCTCCGGATACGATTTTCGTCCTAGTACAGCGCACACTCTCCCGGGCGGGCGCAGAGGCGGCGGTCAATCAGGAGAGCGGAGTGAAAGCGCCCAATCTTCTTGTTGCGGGTTCTCATTTAAAGAAGGTGACGGAAAATATAGCGCCGAAGGGGCATACGGTGCTGATGCCGGGGGATATTGTGACCCTGAGCGCCAAGCAGCCGGAAAATGTCGACGGAATTCCGCTACGGGAGATTGTGCTGACGCCCAGAGACGGACGGGCGGGCCGAACGGTGGCGGAGGCGTCGGCGGATCATCCGGACAAACTGATCGTGATGATCGAGCGCGGACGGCGCGTCATTATTCCCAGAGGATCGACCAAACTCCTGCCGGGAGACCGCCTTGTGATCCACGAGGAGGCGAGGTAGAAATTGCCGGACAGGGAACCGCGGCGGTCTGTATGGGAGTATGCTGATCAGCGGAACAGGAATATTCCGATAGGCATCGCTGTGCAGGAGAGTACCGTTTTGGTCGGAATGGCTGCAGGTGATCAGCGCGGAGAGGAGTATCAGGGGATTGCGGTTTTCGGATGCGCATAGTACCTGACTTCCGTCGTTTCTCTCAAAACCTAGCACTCAGACATCTATCAGAGC
>JAUNGV010000091.1 GCA_030524225.1 Eubacteriales bacterium | reverse complement strand
ATTTTCCGCCGCCCCGTGGCAGTTCTCCACCGACTCCGCAGCAGTTCTCCGCCACAGCCCGCAGGTATCGCCTTACAGTCAGTGCAGACCGCCCGGTCAGCACAGAATCTGGTCCCGCAGATACTCCTCCACCGTCGGCGTCACCGCCGTGGCCGCCTCCAGCACCGGCACCTTGGCATTCTCCACCGCCACGCGCCGTCCCGCCGCCGCAAACATCTCCAGATCATTCAGATTATCCCCGAAAACCGCCGTCTCCTGCTCCGTGATCCCCAGCTTTCTCTGCAGCGCCCGAATGCCCACACCTTTGTGGATCTCCGGAAAAAGCACATCCAGCCACGCATTGCCAGAGGTCACCACCTTCGCCGGAGCCGGCATCCGCTCCTGCCAGTAACGCTGGCCCTCTTCTTCCCTTCCGAGATAAGACGCCTGATAAAGCGCGATTTTAATGATCGGCCCTGTGATTTCCTCAAACGAGCGAACCACCCGGTAGCTGTTGCCGAGTCTGCGGATCACCTCCTCGAAGGCCGGGTTCTTCGGTTTGATGTAGGTGTAATCCCTGTCGGAAATAAGGGGCTCCGCCTCCGGATCCGCATCGATCACCGCGATAATCTCCTGCGCCGTCTCAGGCTCGATGCGCGCCATCTCCAGCACCTCTTCTCCATACATGGTCAGCGCCCCGTTCTCACAGATATAGGCGATTTCATCCGCAATCGGCGCAAACAGCCCGCGCAGGCTGTGATACTGCCTCCCGCTCGCCGCCGCAAACACAATTCCCCTTGTTCTGCACTCCCGAATCAGTCCGAACATCTCGCCGGACACCGCTGTCGCTCCGTTTTGCAGAAGCGTTCCGTCGAGATCGCTCGCAATCAGCCTGATTTCACTCATCTTCTGTCCTCCTGCCTTTTTTCCCCTATTCTCCCGCTTCTTCCGTTCCGTCCCCTGTCAGCATCTTCTCCATGACTGCCCGCGCTCTCTTCCGCAGTTCTCCCGCCTGCCGGCTCACAGATCCCATCTCCGAATCGGGATACAACGCCTCCCCGAGCGTCAGGGTAAAAGCCGGTTTCCTGCGCCACGCCCAGAACCCCTTTCCCTTACGGCCCGAAATGACCGCAGGAATCACCGGAACCCCTGCTGACGCCGCAATATAAAAAGCACCGCTCTTAAACGGCCGGAGTGCAGGCGCATAGGGCAGAATCGCCCCTTCCGGATAAATTACGACCACGCGCCGCCTGGCCGTTTCTGTCATTTGCTCCAGAAACGATCCCATCTCTCTCATCCCCTGCGGTACCGGCACTGCGCCAAGCAGCCAGATCAGGGCTCCCGCCACCGGAATCCGGAAATTTAAGGCGAGCGAGACGAAGATCAGGTGGCGCGGTGCCGCCGCCAGTCCCAGAAAGGTACAGTCCATATTGTGCACATGATTGCAGACGAGCACCGCGCCGCCTCTCACCGCCCTCATATGCTCTCTTCCCCGGATCCGCAGCCCGAAGAAGAGGACATCCGCTGCCCACAGAACCGGCAGCGCAATCCCGTAGTAGATCAGGTTGCTGAAAAATACGTATACCGGATTTCTGCGCATTCTTTTTTTCTCTTTTCGTATTCCGCAATCACTTCCATGAACATCTGCTCCGCTTTTTCCACCGAGGCGGCCACGCTGTACTCTTTTCCCTGCTCTGCATACCGCCGCCCCATTTCCTCCCGTTCCGCCGGATGCTCGATCCAGTAATCGATCTGCCGCGCCAGATCCTCCGGATCATCGGGCAGAAAGAGGGAGCGTTCTGTAAGAGCAAACTGTACCGTCGCCGATTTCGGCGAATTACAGATCACCGGCACCAGCCCGCAGGCGAAGGCCTCCATACAGGAGATCGCCTCGATTTCGATATAAGAAGCGTGCACATACAGATCACACCGGTGGATCAGGCGCAGCAGCGCTTCTTTTTCGTAAAAACCAAAGGTAACCGGATGTGTGAGATGCTCCGCCGCACGCCGGAGCTTTTTTTCACACGGTCCCTGTCCGGCCAGATGGAGCTGAATCTCCTTTTCATGGCGGGAGCGCCGTATCGCCTCGATCAGAACATCCTGCCTCTTTTCCGGTGAAAGCCTCCCCACCATCAGAATATGAAACAGTCCATCGCCCGCCGGCTCGTGCCCCGGCACGAAGGCCTCGTCCACTCCATTGCTGATCACGTGAAGCTGTGCCTGGTACCCGTTCTTCTCCAGTTCCCGCGCAATGAACGCCGATGGGCAGTGAATATGGGTAAAGGCGGAATAAAAATACGCACGGAATATCCGGTAAACCGCCGTCGCCAAAAAGTCAAACGGCAGATGAATCGCATAAGTCACATTTTCCGGCTGCAGATGAAACGCCGCGCTCATCGGCACTCCCATTTCACGGCATACCGTCATCGCCCTGCGGTCAAAGGGGAGCGGCAGCAGAAAATGAACGATGTCCGCCCGCGCAAAAACACGCCGGAACACCGCTTCATCCGCCTTTCCGAGGGCAAATCCCTCCGAATGCACAATGCTCGTCACAATCGGAAGCCGGTACTCCTCCACCCGCGCCTGTGGCGACGCGTTCTCCCCACAGGCCAGAATCACGACCTCATGGCCCCGCGCCCGCAGATTCTGCGCAAAACGATACGTCGTCATCGTCGTGCCGTTATTGAGTTCCCCGCACGCATCCGTTACCAGTACTATTCTCATACTTCCAAACATGCCGGAAGGCATGCCCTCCCACCTCGTCCACGCTCTCCGCCGCGGTACGAGCTACTCCAGAATTCTGATTCTCAAGTACCGTATCACAGACGCCTTTTTTCCACAAGCAACAAATCGCCCCGTTTGTCCTTCCGTCCTCTGGTGGACTGGTCTTTTTTGTTTAAAATGGACATTTTAATCAATCCACTCTGGCGTATAATAGGCGACAAGACAGATCTGGCAAATTCATTCCACAGGAGGAACTCATTATGAATACAGCAAACCACACACACGGCGGCACCAATACGGCATCACAGTCTGCATCGTCCTCCGACATCCGCCCTGCGGTCTCCGGCCGCAGCGGGCGCCAGAACGCGCTGATGCGCGTCGTCTACGTCGGCCTCTTCGCCGCCCTCTCCTACGTTGTCTTTACCTTTTTCCAGGTCAAGGTGCCGCTTCCCGGCGGAGACGCGACCTCGTTTCATCTCGGCAACGCTGTCGTCGTCATCGGCGCCCTCCTTCTCGGAGGAGTCTGGGGCGGCCTCGGCGGCGCGATCGGTATGACAATCGGGGATCTTCTCGACCCGGTCTACCTCGTCTATGCGCCCAAAACCTTCTTCCTGAAACTGATGATCGGCATCATCACCGGACTGGTTGCGCACAGAATCTTCCATTTAAATGAAGAGAGTGACCCGCGCCGCATCCTGCGCATCGTTCTGCTCTCCTCCGCCGCGGGACTTGCATTCAACGCCGTGTTCGACCCGCTGATCGGCTACTTCTACAAGCTGCTGATTCTCGGAAAACCGGCGGCGGACATCACGCTGACCTGGAATATCGGCGTCACCGCTTTCAACGCCGTCATGTCCGTAATCGCCTCGACGATTCTGTACACGGCGCTGCGCGCCCCCCTGAAAAAAGCGGGCTTTTTCCCCGAAAACGGGAAAGGCGGAAAATAACGAACGTTCCCGGCGCAAAACACTCCCGTACAAAATACCTGCTGCGGCGCAGCAAACGCCTTGGCTGCATGGCAGATGCCCCGGCAGCACCGCAAATGCCTTGGCCGCATGGCAGGTGCCTTGACATCGCAAATTCCCGCCGGTTCGGAACGCCTTTCCTGCATTCCGAACCGGCGGGATTCTTCTTTGTCTCCTCTGCGGAAGATCCCTCTGTCTCTCCCTTCCTAATCTTTGCTCTATCTTCGCTCTATTTTCTCTATCTTTCCATCTTCCAGAAAGCGGCGCTGTACGGCGGCAGCTCACTCCCGCCTCCGAAGTCGTGCTTCTCTCCGGTAATCAGATCGACCGCCATGCCGCAGCCCGCATCAAAATGCGCCGTATACGGCGACTCATCGGCATTGATCGCCACAAGAACCCTCTCCTGATCGCTCTTTCTCTCAAAAATGCACTGCCGGTTCGTCAGCACCACACTCCGGAAATCTCCATAATTCAAGGCGTGGGACTCCTTTTTCGCCGCCGCCAGTCTGCTGATCCAGTCTGTCAGTTCGTTCCACTGCGGCTCCTCAATGGCAGGACGCAGCGCCGGATCTCCGTCCTTTTTCTCTCCTTTGACGCCCCACTCACTCCCGTAATAGACGCAGGGCATGCCCGGCATACCGAATTCCATCGCATAGAGAAGCGGCAGATGCGCCGGGTTTGTCAGAACACTGGCAGCTCTCGTGACATCGTGATTATCCGCAAAGGAAAGCAGATGCATCCCGCGGTACAGACACCATGGCTCCGCCCCGAACTGACGCAGCAGCGAGTGGTTGATCTCGAACAGATTCATCGAGTTAAAGCTCGAATACAACCCCTTATAGCACTCATAATTCGTCGCAGACTGCAGCATCTCCGGATTTGCGACCTGCTTGTAATCGCCGCCCAGAATCTCCCCGATCATATAGAAGTCCGCCTTGCGCGCAGCCGTATACTGGCGCAGCCGCTTTAAGAAGTCCCTGTCCACACAGTACGCCACATCAATGCGAAGACCGTCGATCCCGAATTCATCCATCCAGTACCCGACGCTCTCCAGCAGATACTGCACCACCTCTTCGTTTCGCAGGTTCAGTTTGACCAGGTCGTAATTCCCCTCCCAGCCCTCATACCAGAGTCCGTCGTTATAATTGGAATTCCCTTCCAGACTGATGTGAAACCAGTCCCGGTACGGAGAAGTCTCCCGGTTTCGCACCACATCCTGAAACTGCGCAAATCCCCTTCCCACATGATTGAACACGCCGTCGAGCAGTACCTTCATCCCGTTCTCGTGCAGAGCATCGCAGATTTCCCTGAAATCTTCATTCGTTCCCAGACGCACATCCACCCTGCGGTAATCCCTGGTGTTGTAGCCGTGCGTATCCGACTCAAACAGCGGATTAAAAATAACCGCCGTAACACCCAGCTTTTTCAAATGACCGATCCAGTCATTCACTCTTGTAATCCGGTGTGTCAGCACGCCGTCGTTCTCAAACGGCGCTCCGCACATCCCGAGCGGATAAATCTGATAAAAAATCCCTTCTTCTGCCCACATAATTCTTCTCCTCCTTCTGTCTGCTTCGTATGTTCGTCCGATCCCGGCCCATCCGCCGCGGTCTCTCCTGTGCCGCCTCCGGCGATCCTGTGCCGGGCTTTCTCTCCGATCCCATCCTGCGCGGCTTCGTTCCTCTGACCCGCGCTTTCTGATTATACCACACTTTACAGTCATCACGCCCCTTTTCTCCGCAGTTCTCTGCGGCCAATTTGCTTTACATAATTTTATTGACTGTATTAGTTTTCTTTTCTCTCATCCCGCAAAATCGATCCTCAAAAGACGATTTCTCATTTTTCCTATATTTTTGCGCTTTCCCTCTTGACAAGCACTTAGAAATCCCCAATTTCCACAGAGTTATCCACATTGACATTCGTGTCATATTTGTGTCTGTGGGCGTTTCTATTCCCCTGTATTGTACAGAATATTCTGTGTATTTTATTCAAAATAACTTTACATAATATTTTCTCATAACCATTCATCCCAGAAAGCATCCATGCGGCGCGCTGCCCGTTCCAGCGAGATAATCTCGTAATTATCCCACTCCCTCGGGAAAAGTCTCCGATAGGAAGACTGCAGAAATCTCTCGTCCAGCAGAGCCACGACACCGACATCCTCCTGCGTCCGGATCACACGCCCCGCAGCCTGCAGCACCTTGTTCATGCCCGGAAACCGGTAGGCGTAATCGTACCCGTTGACCCCGGTCTGTGCAAAATAATCCTTCAGGATCTCCCTCTCGCTGCAGATCTGCGGCAGACCGGTCCCCACGACGATCACACCGATCAGCGCATCCTTCTTCAGATCGATTCCCTCGCTGAATATCCCGCCCAGCACACAGAAGCCGCAAAAGCTCCTGTCATCGTAAATTTCCCCGAAGCGGGACAGAAACGCTTCTTTCTCCTCTTCGCTCATCCGCTCGCGCTGCACCTCAATCTCCACCTCTGGCTCCCCCTCCGCATACATCTGCTCGTACATGCCTGCGATCTCCCGCAGAAACGCATAGGAAGGGAAAAACACCATATAGTTGCCGTGACGTGCCGAAATCAGCTGGTGAATATACTCCGCGATCCGGGCGTACTCCTGCGGCCCTCTCCGGCTGTACTTGCTCGTCACGTCCCCGGCCACCAGAAGCGCGCGCCGTCTCGGATCGAACGCAGAGCGTGCATACACCTCGTAATCCTCCCCGGTCCCGCCCAGCAGCTGCTTGTAATACTGGATCGGTAGAAGCGTCGCAGAGAACAGAACCGAAGCCCTCCCCCGCTCCATGCATTCCCGCAGATTTTCGCTGGGATCGACATTGAACAGCTTCACATAGAAGCTCTCCTCTTCTTCCTGCGCATAGATCACATAGCGTTCACCAAGCTTCTCATAGATCAGTAAAAAATGAGAGAGCACAAAGAAAAAGTCCAGAATCTGCGTGTGCAGCGTTTCTCTTTCCAGCGGTGTCAGGCTGCGGACGCCGCGCCCCGCTCTGCGGCGCTTCCCCGCCGCTTCCGGCTGCGTCTGTCCTTCCGCCTCAACTGTCACTTCCTGCTGCGCCTGTCCTTCTTCCGTCTCCTGCCCGCCTTCTGTCAGCAGTCCCTCCAGTGTGATCTGCCCCGGCAGTTCCTCCGCCGCAGTCTTCGTCCCCGCCTCTGTTCCCGTCCCTTCCGGCATCTGTCTGCGCCGATGGCGGCTGTCCTCCTCAAGATAATCGTCGAGCGCCGCCTGAAGCCGGAACAAAGAAGCGGAGAGCGCATCGATCTCCGACACTTCAAGCACACGGCACTCCTGTCCCTCTTCCATGCCGCGCCGGAGCTCCAGCATCGCCGCATTGCACTGCGTCAGCGGCTTTTCCAGTTTCGGATAAATTCCTTTCACCTCCCGGCGCAGACTCAGCACCTCCTCTTTGAAAAGCGAAGCGCTGTACATCTCTCTTCCGCGGTCTACCAGATTGTGGGCCTCATCGATCAGAAACAGGTACTCTCCCTTCGCCTCTCCCTCTCCGAAAAAACGGCGCAGACTGACGTGCGGATCGAACACATAGTTATAATCGCAGATGATCACGTCGGAAAACAGGCTCATATCGAGCCCCATTTCAAAGGGACACACTTCATATTTGGCGGCATATCGCTCCAGCGTCTCTCTGTCAAAATTATCCTCGTGGGTCAACAGATCATAGAGAGCCTCGTTGATCCTGTCAAAATGCCCCCTCGCCCGGGCACAGGATCCCGGATTACAGTCCGCTTTTTCCAGAACGCAGATTCTGTCCCGCGCCGTCAGCACCACGCTCTTACAGAGCAGTCCCTTTGACCGCATCAGTCGCACTGTGTCATTGGCCACCGTGCGGGCGATCGTCTTCGCCGTCAGATAGAATATCTTCTGCGCCTTGCCTTCCCCGATTGCTTTGACTGCCGGAAACAGCGTCGTGATCGTCTTTCCCGCCCCGGTCGGAGCCTCGAGAAAGAGTTTTCTCCCGTGACAGATTGTCCGGTAACAGTATTCCGCCAGTTCTTTCTGTCCCTCCCGGTACGGAAAGGGAAACGACATGCTCCGAATGGACTGCGTCCGCCGCTGCTGCCATGTCAGGGTAAACTCTGCCCACTTGCGGTACTCCGCCATCAAAGATTCAAACCAGATGCGCAATTCCTCAAAGCTCACCCTCTCATAGAAATACTTCACCTCTTCCGTGTCGAGATTGCAGTACGTCATCCGCAGATACATCCCCGGAAGCCGGTTGCGGAACGCATAGAAATAGGCGTAGCATCTGGCCTGCGCCGTATGGACCGGCTCCGGCCTCTTCAGGTAGCGCAGATTCCGGTACGTCGTCTTGATCTCATCCACGACAAACCTCTCCTCCGGCACATCGGACGCCTCCACTTCCCCGCTCGTCAAAAGCGCGCCCAGAGGAATTCTCCCCCGGTAAATCCCGTCGGCGCGCCCCTCTATGATGACAGCGGCATTCTCCAGAAGACCGGCTCCCGCCATCCCGGGTTCCGTCTCTGCGCGAGGCGCCGCTTCCTCCACCTGTGACCCACTTTCCCCGCAGGCCACAGACGGACGCACGCCCTCCCTGCTCTCCCGCGCCGCCTCCATCCCGCTCTCCTGCGACAGGGACGGAGGCGTCGCAAAGACATGGCGGTGCGAAAGCGCGACCTCCGCCGTATACGCCGCCCCCGCCTGTTTCTGCAGCCTGCGGTGCATACGGGATCCCGCCTGCATCGCCTGCTCCGGCGCCGCCTTGATTCGATTGTCGAGATCTCCGGAGCGCAGCAGGAATTCCACCAGATTGCGCACCGAGATATGTATTTCCATAGCTTCCATAATAAGTAAATTCTTTCTCTGTAAACGAATTTCCGAAAGGTGCTTCCCTTTCCGGTCA
>JAUNGV010000090.1 GCA_030524225.1 Eubacteriales bacterium | reverse complement strand
GGAATAACATCAACAAAGAAAAACAGAATTTCCTTGCATATATTTTAAATTATGAGATAATAAAACTGTAAGAAATTCTTACAAGAAAGGGGAAACTGCAATGAGCACTCAAATATTGACCGTATCTTCCAAGGGACAAATTTCTCTTCCCGTCAGCATTCGCAAACAGCTGTCCATCGATACCGGCGATAAACTGGTCGCCTATACTTCCGGAGATGTCATTATGCTGAAAATGTTAAAACTTCCAACTGCCGAGGAATTTGAAGCTTCCCTAGATGAAGCACAGAAATGGGCCGCTTCCGTTAACTACAATGAAAATGATGTTGACGGCATCATCAAGTCTGTCAGAAAGAAAAGGTCGGTATGAAAATTGTCGTAGACACAAATGTTCTGATATCAGGAGTGTTTTTTGGCGGATTTCCTAGGAAAATTCTCATTTCAATTATCCGTCAGACAATAACAGCTTGTGCCACAACCGAAATAATTGCTGAATATGAAGACATTATACAAGAAATGATTGACCGGAAGCAGGGACATATAGACAAGTCAATTCTGACTCCGCTCATTAGAATGATGGAAATTATTGTACCGACTACACACATAACAATATGCCGTGATCCTGATGACAACAAATTTCTGGAATGCGCAAAAGATTCCCTCTCTTTCTACATTGTCAGCGGAGATAAAGATCTTCTTGTCATAAAAGAGTATGAAAATATTCAAATTATAACCGCAAAAGAGTTCTGTGAAAAATATCTTTCTGATTGAGAAGCAAGCATGTTCCCGCACCAAACCGGCACCCTTTATACCGGTCCGGCGCGGGAATTATTCAGGTTTCCTCACAACTCCGCAATCGTCTCCGTCACCGACAGCTTCCTGATTCTCGCAGCGGGCAGACCCCCGGCCAGCAGCGCCGCACCGGCAATGAATCCAATGATGACCGCCAGAGCGGGAACAGGAACGCTCCACACCGCATAGGGAAAATGTGCGGTGATCAGCCGTTCAAACAGAAACTTATGAAGCGGCAGGCCCACCGCACATCCCGCAGCGCAGCCCCACAGCGAATAGGCAGACGCCTCTGTCAGAATCATGCCCGTCAGCTGTCTCCCGTCCATGCCGACCGCCCGCATCATCCCGTATTCCCTGACCCGCGCCGTCACTCCCATTGCAATACTGTTGACGATATTCAGTACCGCAACGAGAGCGATTATCCCCAGAAAACTATAGCCGCAAATCACAAAGGCCAGATACGTTCCGGCCGTACTCTGTTCCCGCCTGTCGATAAACACAACGTCCTGCCCTGCCGCACAGCGCATCGCTTCCTCCTCACTTTCCGATACATCCCCGCTCGTCCGGATCATCAGCAGCGTATAATCCGCCTGTCCGGTCAGGCGGGTAAAGGTTTCTCCTGAGACGATCAGCGTGAGCCTGCCGTTTGTCATTCCATCCTCACTGAACGGATCGCAGCGCAGCAGCCCTGCAATTTCCAGCCGCTCACCCGCAACCTCGATCACATCACCTTTCTTCCACGTACTCTCCGGATCCCATGTCGCAAGCGCGTAACCGCCTCCTTCGGACACCCGGGAGACAGACGCTCCTCTCTGCAGGGCGTGATCTTTCTCCAGAGTCTCCAGCTCGAACGTATCAAAGGACACCAGATCTACCGCCGTCACCGCCGATAATTCTCCCTCTCCTGACGCCGGTACGTCCAACGCGCTCCGCCTGCCGTACACCTGACTGACCCCGTCCATACCGCGCAGCGTCTCCGCGATTTCACTCTTTATCAAAGTGGAAACTGACTCTCCGCCTTTTTCCTGCTCCACCAGAGCAGAATCTGACTCTCCGTCTCTTTCTTTTCCTGCCGGAGCAGATCTCTCCGCTCCGATTATCTCGATATCAGGCGCAGCCGACGACTGCGGCATGATGTACCCCACCGTTTCCACGATTACCGAGAAGCACAGAAATAACAGAATACTCAGGGCAAAGGAGGCCGTCAGCAACAGCGCTGTCTTACCTGACGCGAAGGCATGGCGATACCCCAGCGCCGCCTCAATCCTTCCATGCAGCGCGCGGGGTGCTCTCTTTCCGCGATTCTCCCGGCCGTCATTTCCGGAGAGCGCCGCAAGCGGAGAGACTCTTGCCGCCCGTCTGGCCGGTGCTCCCGCTGAGAGCAACACTGAGACGATCCCCACAACGCTCCCACTGACAATCCCTGTTATACTGACACCGAACACCGGAATCTCCGCAAATTCCTCCCCGACAAGATAGTGCAGGGCGGCGCACAGAAGCCATGACACAGCCGTCCCCAGAACGATACCGGCCGGTACCGCCGTTTTACACCAGCACAGAGCCTCCAGCCGGACGAAAATTCTGACCTGCGCCCTGCTCATTCCCAGACAGCGCAGCATCCCGAAGAACTCTGTTCTCTGCCTGACGCTGCTATTCATACTTCCTGCAATCATCAGGGCGCCCGCCGTCAGGATCAGAACGGAGAGCACCGCCGCCGTCAGGAGAATCGTCTGTCCTGAACTGCTCTCCGCCAACGCCTCCACGGACGCGCCGCCGTGCTTCTGCAGGAGTCTGCTTCTCTCCATCCGGATGCCCGCCTCCGCCATACTGAACACAGCCGTCACAAGAAACACGGAAAACATGATGCACAGTCTCGTCATTCGGTTCTGCCTGCCGCGCACGCCGGCCGAAGCCGGAATCAATCCCAGATAGCTCTTCATTCGCGGCACCTCCCGAGATCACTCACCACGCCGTCGGACACCTGCAGCACCCTGTCCGCACTCTGCGCGATCCTCCTGCTGTGCGTAATCATCACGATGGTCTGCTCGTACTTTCTCGACGCCTCCCGCAGGAGAGAGACCACATCGTCCGCATTCTGTGTGTCCAGATTTCCCGTCGGCTCGTCCGCCAGAATCAGCGCGGGCCGCGTCATCAGCGCCCGTCCGATCGCCGCTCTCTGCTGTTGTCCGCCCGAGAGCTGCCCCGGCAGATGGTTTCTGCGTTCTCTCAGATTCAGCACTGTCAGCAGTTCTTCCAGATAAACCCGATCCGGCTTCTGATAGTCGAGCAGCACCGGAAACATCATATTCTGCTCCACCGTCAGCTCCGGAATCAGATGGAAGCTCTGAAAAACAAAGCCGATATTCCTGCGGCGGAAAATCGTCAGCGCCCTCTCCTTCATGGCGAAAATGTCCCTGCTATCAATAAGAATCCTACCCTGTGTCGGCGTATCAAGACCGCCGATCAAATGCAGCAGCGTGCTTTTCCCCGATCCGGATTCTCCGACGATCGCTGTGAATTCCCCTCTCGGGACGGCAAACGTCACGTCCCTGAGCGCACGCACAGCCGTCTCCCCCATCCCATACGTCTTGGAAAGATTTTCGATTTCCAGTAAATTCATGATGACACATTCTCCTTCCGCGGAGGATGCTCCGCCTTCCTTTCTCTGCTATGAAAAGCATAGCACCGCACCATGACTGCGTCATGACAGACAGACTACATTTTTGTAGGAATACACACCGTAAAGACTGTGCCTGCGCCCAGCTCGCTCTCCGCCTCGATCGTACCGCCGTGTGCCTCTGCGACCTCCTTTGCGAGCGCAAGCCCCAGACCGCAGCCCTGCGGATCCGCACAGAAGCGGCTGCGGTAAAACCTTTTAAAAATATGCGGCAGATCTTCCGGATAAATCCCGCTGCCGGTATCGCTCACGGTAATCTGTATGAGAGACGCCACTCTTTTCCATGCAATGCGGACGGTATCTCCCGGTTCCGTGTGATCCAGCGCGTTCTTTACAAGATTGCCGATTGCCTCAGCCATCCAGCTCCGGTCACACCAAAGACAGACATCATCGCCACCGGACAGGAGCAGGGTTTTCCCCTCCTGCTCTGCCCGGTACGCAAACTGCCGTTCTATATCGTCCATGATTTCTGCAATCTTTTCCTCACGCCGCTCCATTTCGACAGCGCCCGCCCCGAATTTTGCAACCTTCAGAAGATTCTGCACGAGCGATTCCATCCGCGCCAGCTCCCGTCCGGAGAGCGCGGCGAACTCCCGGACCGCCGCCGGATCCGTCTCCTCCTGTAGAATACCGGAATAGACCATCAGGGTGGCCAGCGGTGTTTTGAGCTGATGGGAGATATCGGAAATCATTTCCTTCAGAAACCGCTTCCCTTCGCTCTCGTTCCATGCGCGGGCATGCAGCGTTGCCGCCATGGCATTGATCTCATGGAACAGGCGGTACATCTCTCCTTCCTCCTCGCACTCGATCCTGGCGCTCCGGTTACCGGCGAGATAATCACGGATTCTCGCAGCGGCGCTCTCCATCTCCGCCTCCTGTTCCCTGAAATAGCGATATAACGCGGCCACCGTCAGACCTCCCGCGGCCACAAAGCCCACCGGCGCATACAGTACCGCTCCCGGCAGATGCAGCAGCGCCGCTGCCGCCCAGAGCACCACTCCAACAAGAAAAGACAGCAGAACTCTCATGCAAAGAATCCTGCTGCTCCGATTTGCCAATATTCTCATTTCTCCTCCATTTCAGAACACGCCCGGGACAGCTGCGCCCAGCCCCCCGCAAAACCTCCCGGCAGCGGTCTTCTCTTCTCTGTGCTCTATCCCGCAGCATTCCACTTATAGCCCATGCGGCGGACGGTTACGATTCTGTGCGGGTCTGAGGGATCGTCCTCGATCTTGGCGCGCAGCCGTCGGATGTAAACGGTCAGGGTGTTCGTATCAATATAATTCGCATCGCAGTCCCAGAGCCTTCCCAGAATCTGCTCCGGCGAGAGCACGATCCCCGGATGTTCCATAAACAAACAGAGCAGCCTGTATTCACCCGCCGTCAGCGCAACCGGCGCTCCGTCCTTTTTGACCTCCCGCGTCAATCGCTCCAGTGTAATTCCGTTTGCGCACAGATACGTCCCCTCCTGACTGAACCTGCCGCTTCTGCGCAGAAGCGCGCCGACCCTCGCCAGAAAAACGGCCAGCTGAAACGGCTTCGTGATATAATCGTCCCCGCCAATGTCAAGCCCCATAATAATATCCGTCTCCTCATCGGCCGCAGTCAGAAACAGGATCGGCACCTCAGAACTCCGGCGCAGCTGTGCGCACAGTTCGTAGCCGGAACCGTCCGGCAGATTCACGTCCAGTATAACCAGATCGTAGGATTCCTCCCTCCACGTTCTCTCCGCCTCCTGACAGGTGCGGACGCCCGCCGCCTCATATCCCTGCTTCATCAGGGCATAGACGAGCCCCGTCCTCAGGCCTCCGTCATCCTCCACCAGTAAAATCCGTTTCATTCCCGTCTCCATTCCGGTACTTCCCCGCTGCGCCCGGTCAATTCCAGATCTGCCCCTCCGTCACGCGCCCGTTTCCGGTTCCCGAACAGAACTCCCCCTCTCTCCTGAACGCTACGGCGCTCTGAGGCGCATAATAATGAGTCAGAGCATAGCGAAGCCCTTTTTCCAGATAAGCGCGCGCCGCTCTCGCCGGCGCACAGCCCGGAACGACCAGATCAAATCCGTGCCAGCATCCCTTCAGCACTTTGCAGTGCGCAGGGATTCCGGCGGCCCGCAGCGCTTTCATGTACGTCTTTGTTTCTTCATAAAAAGGATCTATGCTTCCGATATAAGACAGTGCAGGCGGAAGACCTCTGTAATTCTCCGCTCTGGCGCACGCGGCATACGCCGGCACATTCTCTTTCCCGAAGCGTTCTCCCAGATAGAGCCGCCATGCCTCTTCATTGGATGCAGTGTTCCAGACCGGAGCGTCGTTCTCCGAAGAGGACAACGTCGGCCGGTCGTCCAGCATCGGGTACAGCGGCATCTGAAACGAAACGGCGACCTCCCCGCGATCCCTTGCGTACAGGCAGAGCGCCGCGCACAGACCTCCTCCGGCGCTCTCTCCTCCCACCATCAGCTGATCTTCCCGGATCCCGCAGGACAGGGCGTTCTCCTTCATCCAGCGCAGCGCGTCATAGCAGTCGAGCAATGCCGCCGGATAGGGACGCTCCGTGGAGAGTGTATAATCGGGCGCCACCACGGTACAGCCGTTTCGCACAAAAAGGCGGATAAAATCCATATCCTGTTCCGGTCTGCCGATGGCATAACCGCCGCCGTGCAGCCATAAAACTCCCGCTCCCGGCTTTTCCTGGTGAAGCGGCCGGAACACACACAGCCGCAGCTTCTCCGGCCTGCCGTCCGATCTCGCCAGGAACCTCTCCTCAGCGCGCATCTCTTTGCATCGGCTGGGAAAGCGGCCTCTCTTCTGTACCCGATTACACAGGCGGAATGTCCGCTCTGAAAAAGAGGGCAGAACAAAACGGATCATGCAGCCCGCCGCGCGCAGCTGCGGGTGTATTTGTCCCACGGTAATGTTTCGTTTCTTCACTATACTGTCTCCCTTCCCAAGCAATCTTTTTCCGCATCCGCACTCTGCACCACGCAGAGTTCCCCCTGCGCTCCTCTCGCCGAGTGATAGAGCCGCGTGCCCGCGCTCCGGCAGGCCGCCGCATAGCGCAGATAATCCGCTGTAACCTCCTCGCCCGGCGCGAGCACCGGCACGCCCGGCGGGTACGCCCAGACGTACTCCGCCGCAATCTTTCCCTCCGCCTGCTGCTCCGGCAGGAAACGACGGGGCCGGGCAAGCGCCTGCGCGATCGTCATCCACGCCATCCCCTGCACGGGAAGGCGCGACGCGCAGGACGCATCCTCTCCCCTCGAACAGGCCGCCTCACACACATCACAGGACTGACTGCCATCATCCTGCGGCTCCGGCGACCTGCACTCACCGTTGCGCTGACTGTCATCATCCCGCAGCTCAGGCTCCTGAAACGCTGTGTTCTCTCCCATCTCCTGAAGCGCCCGCGCCAACGTATCCAGTGCTGCCTCATCGTCACAGCAGCTTGTCATCGCGAGAAGATTCTCCCCGCAGCGCATCTCCAGCTCGATCCGGTACCGCGTGCGCAGAATCTCCTCGCTCTCCTGTGCATCCTGCCTGTTTTTCCCATCCTGCCCGACCTTCCCGTCCCACTCCCTGCGAAACAGAATTTTCCCCGGATCATACGCGTAGAAATCCGGATGATTTCCCACGCTGTCCCGGCCATGGCAGAGCACCCTCCAGCCGGGAATCAATGCAGTCTGCCGGTCAAAGTGCAGCAGCTTCTCCTTCCACGCCCGAAAGAGCTCTGCTCCTCTTTCCCGAAGAATACCCGTACAGCCGTCCAGCGAAGCCAGCAACGGATACGACGGCGAACTCGTCTCGAAAACTTCCAGCTGCCGTTCCACCTCTTCCGGCGAAAGGAGCTTGCCCTGCAGATGCAGCAGCGCCGTCTGCGTCAGACTAGGCAGCGTCTTGTGCGCGCTCTGGATCACCAGATCCGCCCCACAGGCGACTGCTCCCACCGGGAAGAACCCGTCCGTTTCTTGCGTAAACAGTCCCAGATGCGCCCCGTGGGCCTCGTCCACCACCAGCGCCGCCGGATGCTCCCTGTCGTGGCAGAGCGCAGCGATCGAGCGGATGTCAGAGAGCACGCCCTCGTACGTCGGACTCGTCAGGATCACCGCGCGCACGCCGGGATGCTCCCGCAGCAGCCGTTCCACTTCGCGCACGGGAACGCTCCCGTACACGCCGAACACCGGATCAAGGGGCGGCTCGATCCAGTGCACCCGCAGTCCGCCCAGTTCTATCGCGTGATAGACGGACTTGTGGCAGTTGCGTGCGGCGATTACCTCGCTGCCCGCAGGCGCCGCCGCACGAATCGCCGCCAGATTCCCACAGGTACTCCCGCCCACCAGATACCATGTCCGAGCCGCGCCGAACAGCGCCGCCGTGCGCTCCATCGCCTCCCGCAGAATCCCTTCGGCGTGATGGAGATCATCGCTCCCGGAGACCTCCGTTACATCCCACGCATAGGGCAGACCGGGCGCAGGGGACATACGCCTCTTGTGCCCCGGCATATGGAAGGGATAGAGACCGCTGTTCACATAGTCCTGCAGCTGCTTCTGTAAGATAAATTCATTCATCGGAATACTCCTCCCTTACCTCCAGTCCGCCCGCCATACCCGACGTTTCGATCCACGCAGTTCCGGTTCGTGCAATTTCAGTCCACACAGTTTCCATCTGCGCAGTTTCCATCCGTACAATTTCAATCCGTGCAGTCCTGATCCGCATAATCCTGATCAGAATAGAGTATAGCGTTTATTTTTTAAATTACGGCTGCAGATTTTCTTAATTCGTGTTTCATTTTCACATGAAACTATGGGCATGACAAGCAGTACCCTCTCTCCCTCAAACTGTTTTGTTTTCACCAACAAAACACTTCCGAAACAGGAGGCAGAATACTAAACTCTCAAAAAAAATACCAAGTCGGCACAGGGTTACGCATATTATCATACCATGACAGAACCTCTTTGGCTTGTTTCAGCATGATGTTCACTTCGTCCCGCCCAAACGGAATTGCCCAATATACAGAGGAAAGGGTATTACTTGAAATGTAAAGAGCAAGCAATCTCCAGACCCGTCTTCCGTCGTAGTACTAGGGAAGTTCCGACGTTATCATCCTCTCACTTCT
>JAUNGV010000089.1 GCA_030524225.1 Eubacteriales bacterium | reverse complement strand
GCACAGTCTGCGCCGCCATCGCAGGCTGTGAGCAGTCTGCCGAGGCAGCAGTCCATTCCCTGAGCTCCGGAATCGCATAATACGGCAGAGCCTCCCGGTAGCTGGCCACGCAGATCTCCGTCTCGATCCGCCCGACCACCGTCACCATACGGTCGATCTTCTCTCTCTTGTTCCAGACCTCGGCGAGCATACTGTTGAATTTGATAATATCCAGATGAAAGAGCAGCCTGATATAATCGAGGAAAATATCCAGCGGATTGCCCGATCCCACACTCTCATAGAGCAACAGGCCGGACCCGAAACGGAAACTCTTAAACTCCGCCGACAGAGCGGCAAGCTCCGCGCTCTCCTGCCCAAAGGGCTGCGTCCCCTGTTCTCCCTGCCGGAATCGTCCGAGCGCTGTGCCTATCTGCTGCGCGCAGTTCATCAGGCGCATCAGATACCGGAACGAGACGAGATACGGATCGATCTTCCGTTTCTCCCGGAAATAGGTGTTCATATTGTAGCAGAGCGCCGCGACGAAACACAGAATGCCGATCTGTGTGCTGACAAACATCACGCCCACCGACGCGATCGGAAGAAAAAGTGCCAGATAATGGCGCGCATTGCTTCGTTTTCCCAGCTGATCCAGATAATCCAGATAGTCATAGAGGGAATATTTTCCCGTTGTGCCGAGCCGCGCAAAGAGCATCTGAAGCTGTGTCCGCTCCTGCTCGTGGCCGCGCAGATAGTCCAGCTGCTCCTCAGAGAGCGCCTCCTGTTCTGCCGCAAAAGCAGGCATGTGCAGCAGCGCATAGAGATACTCCTCTCCCGCTGCGCTGTGGCAGGCGTTGATCTGTGCATAGATCCGGTCCATATCGAGATCGTTCCATGTGATGTCGTCGATGCACGCCGGTGTTCGGTGCTTGCGGTAATATCCCGCGATATGGGCGTACCGCTCCGGATCAGGCCCGCTGTCCGGAAGATGTCCGAAGCTCTCCCGCACCTTGCTGCGAAATTCTGCGAGCTGCTTTCTCTCCCGCACCATGCCCATCAGCGCCAGAAGCAGCAGTAAGCCTGCCATCACGATGAAAAAAATAATGTAACTCTCCATTTCCGTATCCTGCTTTCCATTCTCTGTGCGTTCTGCACCGGTTGGCGCGGTTCCTGCCCTGCTGCGCCGGAGCAACCCTGTCTCAGGCAAATTCAGGCAAAGATCCGATCCCGGATCTGCGCCGCTCTCTCATAAATAGCAGCCGGATCCTCTCCGACATGGTACACCGCGCGGCCGCCCTGCAGACGGTCGTACAGAATATGGCCGTTCACCATCGTCATGAGCACGTTGAGTTTGGAACCGCTGTAGACGAGATTGCTCTCGATATTCTGGATCGGCTGCATATTCGGCTGCTCCAGATCGATCAGGATCATATCGGCGAGCTTTCCCTCCGCGAGGGAATCCGTCTGCGGCTGCCCCAGAACATGGGCGCCGTTTACCGTCGCCATTTTCAGAACCTCTCCGGCGGGAACGGCAGAGGCATCGCCCTCACGCAGCTTCGCCAGTCCCGTCACGAGGAACATCTCCCGGAACATATCGAGGCAGTTGTTGCTGGCGGGTCCGTCCGTGCCGATGGCGACGGGAATTCCCTCCCGCAGATAATCGGCGATCGGGGCGATGCCGCTGGCCAGCTTCGTGTTCGAGGCCGGATTGGTCACCACAGCGATTCCCTTCTGTTTCAGAATGGCCCGGTCCTCCGGCGTTGTGTGTACGAGATGGTATCCCGCGCCGCCGTACTCAAACAGTCCCAGCTCGTTCAGCAGAGCAACCGGCGTCTTTCCATACCGTTCCACACATCCCTCGACCTCCGCCTTCGTCTCCGCGATGTGCGTATAGACGGGAGCCTGATACTTATGGGAGAGCGCCGCCATCTGTTCCAGCAGCTCGCGGGAACACGTATATTCAGCGTGGAAGCCGAGCCGGAACGAGGTGAGAGGGGAACGGCCGTTCAGCGTCCGGAACCACTCCTCCACCTGATCCACCGACTGTGAGAAATTATTGACCGCGCCTACCTGCACGAGACGCAGTCCCATCTCCTCAAACGCGTCGGCGATCGATTCCGGTGTCAGGTACATCTCCATAACCGCCGTGATACCGCTCGTCAGATATTCGAGAATGGCCAGCTTTGAGAGAGTATAAATATCCTCCGGCGTCAGTTTGGCCTCATAAGGGAATACCTGCTGGTTCAGCCAGTCTGAGAGCGGCATATCATCCGCCGAGGAACGCAGGAACGTCATGGCGGAGTGGGTGTGCGCGTTTTTGAATCCCGGCATCAGGAGGTTTCCCCTGCAGTCGATCTCTCTGTCCCAGCGCGGCGCATTCTGTCCCGTTCTTTTATAGAAATCATCCAAGTCCCTGCCGTCTCCGACGTAGCGAATCGTATCGCCCTCCACCCAGACCTCACCGGTAAAAATCGGTTCGCCCTCCCGCATGGTGAGAATTCTGGCGTTATAGAATCGATAATTTTTCACGCATACCTCCATTCCGGGCAGCAGACAGCGCAACGTTCCAATTTACGTCTGCCGCTCTCTCCGCCCAATGAAAAGTCTCTCCAAAACCGCTCTCCCCGACCATTCCGGATCGGCCTGTCAACATTACTCCGCATCAGACCGCATCATGGAAATCGCTCTTGTCACGAGCGCGCTAAAACGCGGTTCCGCCTCCCGCCCGGCCTCCTCAACTTCCTCCGAGGTCAGAGGATTCTCAGAGATCCCCGCCGCCAGGTTGCTGATCAGAGAGACGCAGGCCACACGCATTCCCAGATGGCGCGCCGCAATCACCTCCACGACCGTGCTCATTCCCACCATATCCGCGCCCAGTCTGCCCAGCATCCTGATCTCCGCCGGAGACTCGAAGGACGGACCGGTCAGCTGAACATAGACGCCCTCGTACAGATCGATGCCGCATGCCTTCGCCGCCTCTTTCACAAGCGCACGCAGCTGCCCGTCATAGGCACAGCTCATATCAGGGAACCGCACGCCGTCCTCCGGATCATTGGGCCCGATCAGAGGATTTCGGACGAAGCTGGAGATATGATCCGAAAGCAGTACCAGCGATCCGACCGGATACGCCGGATTGATGCCTCCGGAGGCATTGGAAAGAAATAGAATTTCCGCCCCGAGCGCACGCATCACACGGACGGGCATCACAACCTGCTCCGTATCGTATCCCTCATAGAGATGAACGCGCCCCTTCATGCACACGACCGGCGTCTCTCCCACATATCCGAAAATAAACCGGCCCTCATGCCCCGGAGCCGTTGAGACCGGGAACCCGTACGGAGCCAGTTCCTGATACGGAATTTCGCAGACAACTCTGACCTGCGCTGCATACTGCCCCAGTCCGGAGCCGAGTGTCAGCGCCACCCGCGGCACAAAATCCGTTTTCTCCCGAATCGCCGCAACACAATCCCTGATGTTTTTTTTCATCTCAATCCTCATTCTTTTCTTCGTCGCCTTCCTCCTGCGTCTGCTCCTTTTGATCCGCTTCCTTTTTCCCTTTCGCCGTAGTGACGAGAAACGCGATCATCGCCGATCCGAACGTCGACGCCGCAAACAGAATGAACAGGAGAACGGCCATCGTGAATTTATTCATCCGTCTCCTCCGCGGTTTCGTTCTGCGGCTCTATGCGATACGCGCGAACCACCGGCTGGATCGAACTCTGCATCGTCCGCTCGATCAACTCCGGCGAAATCTGGGCCAGAATGCCGCTCACCAGCGGATTCATGCCGCTGTTTCCCACGGTAATCATGCCGAGCATTCCCGTGATAATCATGTTTCCGGGTTCCTCATCCCAGCGCAGTTCGAGTTCCCCGTCCTTCAGAAACAGGATTTTCAGCTCCCGCTCGGTCGCTTCTTCAATAAAAGCGATCTGCAGGCTCATCACCGGGATCCCGTCCTCATTTGCGTGAAGCCGTCCTTTGACGCCGATCAGGTAGTCCTCCCCGTTCATATTGATGACGCAGTGGCGGCCCCGGCCAATACCCACCGGAAGCGAGTGCGTCTGTTCCCCTTCGAGAAAGTCCAGATACAGCTGCTCGTCCACGCAGCGGAACCGAAGACGGGAAATCCCGTGGGTATAATTGTTATGTACGACCTGCATAATCAGAGGGAAGAGACCGACGCCTTTCTGCGCCATTTCATACACCTGTCCATCGAGACGCCGCATCAGAAGGAGCCACCGGTTTCTGTCCGTGTCCGCCGTCCGGTCAAAGTAGATCAGCGACGTATCCGTCTTTTTCGCCGTGCGGCCGTTTCCGCCATAGAGCGCGTTCTGCCTCTTGTTCCAGCCGCCCTTTCGGATTGCGTTCCCGGCGCGGAGCCGTCCTTCCATCCGCGCGCGCACATTTTCCAGAGAGAGCTGTGCGGCGGGGTTCTCCGGCAGCGGATCGTCGGCGGGCTGATACGGAAGAGCAAAATAACGGCGCAGAATCTCCGTCATATGTCCCGTCTGGAAAACCTCCTCGTTTCCCGCGTTTGTGACGATGATCATATCGAGATCGGGATAGACGTGGACATTCTGTCCGAGCATTCCGTTGTAGCAAAAGCTCCCCGGTCTGCAGTCCATCCAAATGTGATAGCCGTACTCCGGATTCTCCTCCTGTCCCGTCTGGATCTGTGCCTTTGTCGATTCCTCCACCCACTCTTTCGAGATCAGCTGCACGCCGTTCCAGACTCCCTTCTGCAGATAGAGAAGTCCCAGCTTG
This sequence comes from Eubacteriales bacterium, assembly GCA_030524225.1. Lineage (GTDB taxonomy): Bacteria > Bacillota > Clostridia > Lachnospirales > Lachnospiraceae > CAG-791. The sequence continues at coordinate 4,114 of JAUNGV010000089.1, read as the reverse complement.
GCGGCGTCCTCCTGGGTGATGAACATGCCCCAGCCGCCTTTCGTGATCCCCCTGGGGCTTTTCTCCCAGAATACCTTCCGGATTCCCATCGGCTCGAAAATCCGCTCCTGCAGGAACTCGAACATCGTCACTCCCGTAATTTCCGTGACAATAGCCGATAAGATAAAGGAATTCATGCTGTTGTACTCAAAACGGCTCCCCGGTGTGAAGCGGACATTTGACTCAAAATACCCCTGCACCCAGTCGTTTCCGGAGATCGCTCCCACCTCGTTAAACGATACGCCGCTGGACATCACGAGGAGATCCCGCACGGTAATCTCCCGGAACCGGAAGAGATTCAGCAGATGAAGCGTTCCGATTCTCGAACTCAGCAGATCGACGGCCCGGTCCTCCAGAGAGAGTCTGCCCTCGTCGATCAGCAGGCCGATCGCCATATTGGTAAAACTCTTGCACATGGAATACGTCACATGCCAGACCCCGGCGGGATACGGGTCAAACCCGCCCTCGTAGATCACATGTCCGTGGCGCAGCACCATCAGCTGATGCATATGCGCGGGGCGGCACTCTCCGAGTTCCCCGACAAACCCGGCCAGCCGCCGGGAATCAACGCCCTGCGCCTCCGGCGTACTGCGGGGAAAGGCCTGTTCCATCGGCGTCTCCAGATCAAACGCCGGTTTCTGCGGCGTAAACGCCACTCTGCCCAGCTCCCCCGTCCGCCTGTTCATAATGTCCCACAACAACTGCACAAATGCGATTTCTGCTCTGGCCATAGTTCACCCGTTTCCTTCCCGGGGCGCACCGTCCCGCCTACACTTTTCTCAGCCGTTCTGTTTGGAAACCACCTGAGAGCTGTCCTTGTAAATATGACGGGCCGGAATGCAGCCGCGCACGCTCGAGAGCGGATACACGTTGGAATCCCTCCCAATTACAGTACCGGGATTCAGAACGGAATTGCAGCCGACCTCAACGCGGTCTCCGAGCATCGCTCCCATCTTTTTGAGACCGGTTTCCACGCTCTCGCCGCTCTGCGGATCACGGACGACGACCAGCGTCTTGTCACTCTTGACATTGCTCGTAATGGATCCTGCGCCCATATGCGCCCGGAATCCCAGCACAGAGTCGCCGACGTAATTATAATGCGGCACCTGTACACGGTTAAAAAGAATCACGTTCTTTAACTCCGTCGAATTGCCGACGACAGCCCCCTTGCCCACGATGGCCTTGCCGCGGATGAAGGCGCACTGACGGATCTCGGCCTCCTCATCGATGATGCAGGGTCCCGCAATATAGGCGCTGTCAAACACGGTGGCAGACTTCGCGATCCATACATTCTCCCCGCGCTTCTCGAAGCGATCCGCCGGAAGGCTCTCCCCGAGCGCCGTGATGAAATCCCCTATTTTCGCAAGAACCTCCCATGGATAGGTGACTCCCTCAAAAATCTTCGCCGCGATCGTCTCATTCAGATCGTACATGTTTCTGATCTGATAGGCTTCCAACGCCATGGTGTTTTCCATGCTGTTTTTTTCTGTGTGTTCCATTCTGTTTATCCTTCCTGTCGTTTTTCCAAAAGCATATCATTATTACTATACTCTGACAAAAATCAAATTTCCATACGCAGTTGCGGCCATCTGTCCGGTCTATTTTTTCCCTGCGCCTTTCCCCGCGCCTTTCTGATAATAGGCCGCGCTCTGGCAGAAGAGCTGATGGAGCTGGCCGCGGAAATCCGTCTCCTTGACATGATTCGTCCGCCTCCTGACGAAATCGTCGAGCTTGGCCATGTACTCCTCTTCGGTCACACTCCCCTCCGCCACCCGGGAGAGACCCATTTCCCAGCTGGCGGTCAGCTTCGGATTCAGAAGAGGCCGCAGCGAACAGGCCACCGTATCGTAAATCATTTCGCCGAGCTGGGTCGGTGTGATGATCTGTGTCTTCTTATTCAGGGCGAGGTACTGGTTCGCGACCAGCTTCTTTAAAATCTCCGCCCGGGTCGCGCTCGTCCCGATTCCGCTTCCCTTGATCTGTTCGCGCAGCTCCTCTTCCTCGATGAACTGTCCCGCATTCTCCATCGTCAGGATCATGCTGCCGGAATTATAGCGCTTGGGAGGGGAGGTTTCGCCCTCCCGGACTGTGTATTCCCGCAGAGAGAGGGCCGTTCCCTTCCGGAGCTTCCCGAGAGCGGCGAGCAGCGCCTCCTGCGCCGCCGGTTCCCCTGCAGCGTCCGCGCTGTTCTCCGCATCGTCCCCGGTTGCCGCGCCCGCGCTGTTTGTCGCATCGTCCCGAGCCGCCATACCCGCGATATGTTCCGCATCGTCCCCAGTTGCCGTGCCCGGATCTTCCGCCCCGCTTACGCGGTTGCCGGAAACAGATTCTGCCCGTTCCGCCCCGACATTCTCCTCCGTTCCCTGCGCTTTTCTGCGGGAGAACGAGTAGTTCATCACCTCCAGATATCCTCTTTCCCGGCAGGTCTTTGCGCTCGCGGCAAAGAGCTCCGTCCGGATTCCGATCTGAAGGGCGATTCTGTCGTAGACAGCCGGCGGGTAGAAAATCGCCAGAAACCTCCTACAGATCAGCTCGTATACCTTTGCCACTGTCGGGGATACCGAAGAGAGGGCGCGCTCCCCCTGTCCCGTCGGGATGATCGCATAGTGATCCGTGATCGCCTTGTCGTTCGTATAGCGGCTCTTCCCGATCCCTGAGATCGCTTTGCCCGCCAGAATTTCCCGCACATAGGGAGCGTACATCGGCTGCGCCGCAAGCCCCTTGATATTCCTGGAGATCTCCTTGGCCACGGCGCTGGAGAGCACCCGGGCGTCAGTTCTGGGATACGTCGTCAGCTTCTTCTCATAGAGCTCCTGCGCTGCCGCCAGCGTCTGATCCGGACTGATTTTGAAAAAGCGGGAGCAGTCGTTCTGCAGCTCCGCCAGGTTATAGAGCAGGGGCGGATTCTTCGTCTCCTTTTTCCGTGAAACAGAGACGACGCGGGGCCTCCGCTCCGCCTCTTCTCCCTCGGAGAGATAGGCGATCAGCGCCTCGGCGTCCTTCCTCTCTTTGAACCCGTTCTCCTTGTAGAGAGCAGGTGTCCCCGCATAGACACTCGTCTCCGAGACGTGCCACTCCGCCTCGAAAACAGCGCCGCCGGGCAGATCCGGCTGCGTCGGGACGGCTGTGCCCTGCGGCTGTTCTGTGACAGAAAAACTGCCCGCCGCAGCAGACGTATGTGCAGACACAGAATCGGACGCAGCGATAGGAATTACAGGCAAACCGCCTGTCGCAGCCTCAGTGTTCGCTGTCGGCAGGGAGAGCCGCGCGAGCACCCGGTAGAACGGCGTTTTGACGAAGGAGCGGATCTCCCTCTCCCTCTCGACCACCATTCCGAGCACGCAGGTCATCACCCGTCCCACCGCGATCACACACCGGTCCTTCCGCAGGAAATCCCGGATGCTGTCGCCGTATTTGAGGGTGAGGGCGCGGGAGAAATTGATTCCCATCAGGTAATCCTCCTTGGCGCGCAGAAAGGCCGCCGCGCCGAGACAGTCGTACGCCGCGTCGTCCTTCGCCTCTTTGATGCCCCTGATGATCTCCTCCTTCGTCTGGGAGTCGATCCAGACCCGGCGCTGCTTCTTGCCGCGCACCCCCGCCTCCATGGCCACGAGACGGTAAATATACTCTCCCTCCCGCCCGGAGTCGGTGCAGATGTAGATCGTCTCAACCGCCTTGTCCGTGAGGATCGATTTCACGATGGCGAACTGCTTCTTCACGCCGTCGATCACCTGATACCGATACTGTTCCGGAATAAAAGGAATCGTGGAGAGAGACCACCGCTTATACTTTGCGTCGTAGGCGTCCGGATAGCTCATCGTGACGAGATGTCCGACACACCACGTCACAATCGTATTCTCCGCCTCCAGATATCCGTCCCTCGCGCGGAACTGCAGGGAGAGGGCACCGGCAAATTCCCGGGCCACACTCGGCTTCTCCGCGATAAATACACTTTTTCCCATGCGACTCCTCATTTGTGATAAAAAAATCAGAAGAAGGATGCGGCTCTCGCCTGTTCCTCCTTCTGACTGGTATACCGATAATATGCAGATTGTCTTATGACGTTTGTCTTATG
>JAUNGV010000088.1 GCA_030524225.1 Eubacteriales bacterium | reverse complement strand
TTGTATATTAAATATTTTATATATATAAATAGAATAATATTTTTATTATATTAGAATTCCGAAAAGATTCCGTTTCCCACACAGGGTGAGATACGAATTTCCGAAGTGTGCTCCGCGCTGTAGGTTTCGGAATGGAGAATATCGTCCGTGCTGCGGATTCTGGAATGGAGCATATTGTCCGTGCTACGGATTCTGGATGGAATATTGTCCGGGTGTCCGTGCTGCTGGTTTCAAAACGAGCCTGTGATCTGTGCTGCGCAGTCCGAAATGGAGAATACGATGTCGCTTCGTCACTTGAAAATTTTTATTGCTGTATATGAGACAGCCAGTTTTACCGGAGCGGGAAAGCGTCTCCGTCTGGCGCAGCCCGCGGTCAGTCTGGCCGTGCGGGAGCTCGAAGAGGAATACGGCGTTCCCCTTTTTGACCGGGTGCGCCACCGCATCCGCCCCACCGCGCAGGGCGAAAGGCTCTATGAGTACGCTCTCCATATCTTCACCCTGCTCGACGAAATGCAGGCCAGTGTCCGCGACGACGAGGCTCCCGGCGATCTCCGGATCGGAAGCAGCATGACGATCGGCTCCGAGATCCTGCCGGATCTGCTCGTCCGCTACCGCACTCTGCGCCCGCATATCCGCACACAGGTAACCGTCGCCAACTACCACGCCGTCGAGGAGGCGATTCTGCAGAACCGGATTGATTTCGGTCTGATCGAAACAGAGGCGGATCATCCCAGACTGGCCTCTCTTCCTTTTATGGAAGATGCGCTCTGCGCGATCGCCGCCCCGCACCATCCTCTCTCCGGCGGCCACGCCCTGTCTCTGGAAGAAATCTCCGGCGAACCGTTTCTGGCACGGGAGAGTGGCAGCAGTATCCGGGATCTCGTCGAGAGCGTCTTTACCGCGGCGCAGCTGCCGTTTCACCCGCTCTGGGAGAGTGCCAGCCCCCAGGCGATTCTGTCCGCTGCACAGCACGGCTTCGGCATCGCCGTCCTGCCGCGCAGACTGGCTCACGATGCGCTCCGCGCAGGCCGGCTCTGCGAGCTGCAGGTTCCCGCGCTCCAGATCCGGCGGCGCTGTCACATCATTTACTATCAGGATAAATACGTTCCTCCTCATATGAAGGATTTTTTCGACCTTTGTCTTAGCCTGAAAAGCCACTCTGAGACAGACACGGACTAAGCGGATGTCGAAAATAGCACTTTTAGAGACGAGCGCTTTTCCGGATATTCTATGAACATACAGGTTGGTTTAGCAGCGACAGGGATGCTCTGCCCTTTGCGGTAACTGTCTCTGTTAAAAATATTCATTCGCTTTCAGAAAGGAATTTCATGACAGATAGAAAAACAGGCGGCCGCCGCACTGCCGCGCAGAAGACCTCCGCCAACAGAAACACCTCCCGCAGAAAACGCCGTCCCCGGCGACGGGACAAAATACCCGCCGTTCTGTTTCCGAACATGCGCCCCGGACGCAGGGGGATGCTCTCTCTCCTCCTGATCCTGCTGATTCTCGGCGCCTGCGCCGCGATCGGCGGCAGGGCCGGTGATGGAAACACCTCCTTTCTGACACCCCTTCTGTCCTCCGCTATCGACAATATCCCGGATAACGGAAACTCTCCGCTGGCCGATCTGATGACTGCGATTCGCACCGCGGCCAGGAGCGCGGCGGCAAATAACACAGAAGCGAGCGGTGCGGCGGACGACAACACAGTGCACAGCAACACAGCAGGCGACAACGCATCGGGTCACGCGGCAGGGACCGCCACACCGTCAGCCGGACCGGAGACGGCGACCACTCCCTCTGCCGCCGCCACGGATTCCCCTCCCGCAGACGGCTCCTCCTTTGCCGTCCATTTCATTGACGTGGGACAGGGCGATTCCTCTCTCATTCTCTGTGACGGACACGCCATGCTGATCGACGGCGGCACCGGCGCTTACTCCGACACAATCTACCGGTATCTCGAACAGCTCGGTATCGACTATCTGGATTACATTGTCTGCTCCCACCCTCACGCCGATCACGCGGGCGGACTTGCAGGCGCGCTGCACTTCGCGAGAGCCGGTATCGCGCTCGCCCCTGTCGCCTCTTACGAGAATGCCGCGTTTACCAAATTCACCGTGGCTCTGGAAGAACAGGGTGTCTCTGTCACAGTTCCCGCGGTCGGGGATACCTATATGCTCGGCTCCGCCTCCGTCACAGTGCTCGGACCGACCGACTGGATTGACGACAACATCAACAATGATTCTCTGATTCTGCGAATCGCCTACGGCGAGACCTCATTCCTCTTTACCGGCGACGCCGAACAGGAGGAGGAACAGCTGCTGCTGCACAATGAATACGCCGTTCTGGACTCCACTGTCTGGAAGGTCTCTCATCACGGCTCCTCCAACGGCGCTTCCTACGCTTTCATCGCCGCCGTTGATCCTGACTATGCCGTGATTTCCTGCGGCAAAGACAACTCCTACGGTCATCCGCACGAGGAAACGCTCTCTCTCCTTCAGGCAAACGATACTGCCGTCTACCGCACCGACCTGCAGGGCGACGTAATCTGTACGAGCGACGGGACATCCGTCTCCTTCTCAGTCAGCCGCAATGCCGGAGCAGACGTCTGGCAGGCAGGGCAGTGAAACTTCCTTTGCCGGCGTTCTGACGGCTAAAACAGGCAGCAGGCGGGCATAACTCCTGTGAGTCGTGCCCGCCTGCTGTTTGCTGCTTGAGTGTGTCTATTCCCCGATATTTCCTGCCTCTTCTGATTGATCTTCTCCTGACTGCTCTTTATTCATTCGGAATCCGGCGCAGAATCTCATCCAGCTGTTCCACTTTCTCCTCCGGCAGATTCCCATATGCCAGAGCGTCTCTCAGCTTCATTTTGCCTGCCATTGCCTGGACCGCCTCCGGATCCATTCCCTGCGTCACGGATTGGCCGCTGTTATCTGCTCCGGCGGCTCCTGCCATACCTTCCATGAGGCTCTTCAGAAGCTCCTGCGCCTTTGCGTTTGCCATCAGATGTCCAATGGTGCAGTCCACCGACAAAAACGCTTCTTTATCACCGCTGACAAACCGGCTGCAGACAGGCTCTGTCATTCCCTGCGCACTGAAATCTCCCAGCACATCTTTCAGCCAGCCCAGACTATCCTCCACCCACTGGGGAATCCGCGAACACATCACCGTATCTTTATCCTGCACACTGCTGTCACAGGTAGAAAATCCGTGAGGACCATAGGCATAAATATGACTCTCAAAAGAAATAGCATGGTCATCCAGAGCCTGCATAAATTCAAGGCTGTTGGAGATGGGAACCAGATTATCGGTCCTTGATGCAAACAGGAAGCAGGGGCAGGTCTGATCATCCACCTGATCAATCAGACTCGGCGCGGTGGGATTGCAGCCCTTCACATCCTGATTCAGCACCGCATATCCCAGAATTGCGGCTGCCGGACGGTTCTTTGCCATGGTCGCCGCGGCTCCTGCCAGATGTCCTCCGGCAGAAAATCCGATAACCGCGATCTTGTCCGCAAACAAATGCCACTCATCCGCTTTGCTCCTGATCAGATCCATCGCCTCATCATAATCCTGCAGCGGCCTTGGCCAAACCGCATTTTTCTGAATCGAATAGCGCAGAATAAACACCTGATATCCCGCCTTCAGATACGGAAACGCCACAGGATCCGCTTCCCGGTCTGAGCACATCTGATATCCGCCGCCGGGCAGTACCAGAATCGCCGGGCGTCTGTCGATCCCCCGGAATTCTCCGCCTGTCTCCTCCAGATATGCGGTCAGCGTCACATTTCGTTCCTCACTCAATACAATGAACTCTTTTTGCATGGTAATCCCCCTGATCTCTGACCTGTTTTTCATCCTGCTGCCATGTCTGCATCCCGACAGCAGGCATCCCCACTTCAAGACAGGTCAGAATTTTCCAACTGATCCCGTTTGCAAACGGGATCTCCGCCTTTACTCCTCGCCCTCTGCATTCTTCTTTCCCGCGCCTGATATCATCCGATAGCCCGTGATCATACACATCACACAGCTGACCGTCATCAGTACTGCCCAGAATTTATGCTGCTTCATCATATCTCTTTCCTCCTTCTCATCCTCGCAAACAGCACGGCTCGCCCGGCTTCTCCTCCTGCCGCGTCGCTTTTCCCGACCGGCAGATTTCTTACTGCTTATGATTGTACCACATCGCCGGCAGGAGAGAAAAGACACTTTACAGGAAAAGCCGACGCGTCACCGCGCCGGCCTCTTTCCGGCCGCCTCCAGAATTTCTCCCTCAGAGAGCCCGGTAAAACTGCGGATCTGCTCCAGAGAACAGTTTCGGGCCAGCATGGTTCGGATAACCTTGGCATAAGCACTCCTTTGCCCGGTCAGCAGTCCTTCCTGCAGACCTTCCTGTATCCCTTTTTGCAGACCTTCCTGTATCCCCTCTTTTCTTCCGTCTTCTCTCATAAATGCCGCAAAACGTTCCTGATCGTATTCCGTTAAGATCATATCCTCCACCTCACTTTTATGTTTGAGCAAATATGATTTCAGAATCCCTTCCCTGATGCATTCCTCAATGGCAGCCGCTATCGCCGCCTCTGTCGTGATCCCTTGTTTATGCAGTCGCTGTATTTTGCCGCAGAACTTCGCATATCCGTCAAGAACAGGACAATTCTTCAAAAGCTCCGTGTTGCCGCCGGGATTGATGTTTAAAAAAGTTGCTGTCCATTCATATCCCTGAGCCTGTATGGCAAAAGCGTCGGAGAGACGGCAGACCGACTGCTCCGGCATAGTCTCCGTTCCGTTATATAAAACATAATACGCCGGAGCGGGGATCTTTACAAGCCGTCTTCCATAAACGGCCTGTTCCAGCTGATGCGCATGAAGCCATGCGTCGTATGATTTTGCAAAATACATCAATCCCCGCAGCGGCATATTCGGATTGACGGAGCTTTGCTGCTCCGTAAGCAGAAGGCAATCATGGAAACAGACGGCGAGATCATTCTTCATCGCAAGATAAATCGTATCGGAAAGCGTAACAATCGAAAGCGCATCGAGATCCGTATACTGCGTTTTACACAGAGCGTTGAACAGAGAGAGTGCGTTTTCCCTGTCGGAAAAAAGAGCGCAGAACATTCGATCCTTATAACTGCGCTGAACGCCCGCAATCGAAAATTCCGCCGAACGGTCCCCTCCCGAATCGGACGGTTGTCCCGGAATAATCCGGCGCTTCGCAGGAAAATTGGATGGTTTTGCTTGTTTCATATAAGAGGCTCCTTTCAGAAACCGAGATGGGATAAAAGATAAGAAAAAAATAGAAATGTTTTTGCCGCTTTCTTCTGCTGCAGCAGAAATGATAAATTTATCCTAACACAGAAACGGAATTTCGTCTATTGCTGTTTTACTGTTTCCTCTGTTTTCCCTCCTTCCCTCCTTCATTGTCTCCAAAAGAATACTCTTTACAATTTCTTCCGCCTGCAGAACGCCTCTTCGCAGGAAAACATCGTTCTGCAGGCGTATATAATACGTCGGTGATATAAACCAGTCTGATACAGAAAAACCGGCGCGTCACCGCGCCGGCCTCTTTCCCGCCGTTTACTCCTTCTGCACGCTTTTCGCCTGCCTCTTCCTGTATACCAGCCAGATTCCCACTCCCGCGAGCGTGAGCAGGGAAACCACATCTGCCGCCCGCCACAGCGCCGGTTCCTCAAAACGCAGGGTAATTGCCGTCGTTCCGTTTTCCGGTGTGAACCGCACTGCACCGCTCTCTTGGCTCAGACGGATCGGAATCTCATTCCCCTCCACATCGCGCAGCCGGTAGCCGGGATACCAGTAGACCGGCAGTTCAATCCACGACTCCTCATCCGCTCCGGACACCGTCAGTACCGCAGAGACCGTCGTCCCTTCCCGCCGTACCTGCTCCGCCTCCATCGTGAAATCACCGGAGGTCACAATTGCATTAAGATCGTGATACGAAACCTCCCGCAGCAGATACAGCTCGTCCGCCTGGAGCGAGCTCTCAGTCTCCTCCTTGGAGTGGGCCGGATGCTGACCAATCGAGTCCAGATACGGAATCGCCCCCGCAACACTCACCGCCAGCACGACGCCGAGAACAAACTGCCCGCTCTGCCATCTCCCGGCAGCGCGCATTTCCCTGCCCGACCCCCGCCACTCTTCCAGAAACCGTACCATGGCCACCGCAGCCGGATAACAGAGAAAGGCACTCGCCGGCGCGAGGAAACGCCACACATACTGGATACGTCCCAGATAGGGAAGCTGCGCCGCCCAGTCCCACGAAAAATAAATCGTGGAGGCCCAGATCGAGAGCGCGGCCCCCGCCAAGAAGAGGCCCTGCGCCGGTGGCTGCTCTCTGCGCCTACCGTCCCGCAGCCGGTACCAGAGCGCGGCGGCCGCTCCCGCCGCCAGCACCGCTCCCACCGAGAGCGTCATTTCCTCCTGCGTCGTTCCCATCCACAGATTGTTCCCCTTGCTCTGGGTAAAAAGTGCAAAGAGCTGCGACAGATAGACGGCATTGCCACGCAGCACCGCCCCGTCCTGCCCGAAAGAAGCCTGAATCGGCAATGTCGAATACTGCAACAGTGGAAGCAGAAACCACAGGTTTATCAAAACGGTCAATCCTGCCGCTTTGCCGAGGGCGAGAACGCGCCCGCGCTCCCGAAACAGACGCCCCAGACCGGCTATGACAAAGAGCAGCCCCAGATAGGCACACAGCACCGTGCTCAGAATATGACTCTGCAAAATACCCGTCATGGCCAGTGCCAGCATTCCCCAGCGCCGCCGGTCACGGAATATCACCTCATAGAGCGACCAGAACAGCAGAGGCATAAACGCCATCGCCAGAAATTCCCCTATCGCGCCTCTCGTATAGATGTCGGCCAGCCGGTAGAGGGCGAAGGTGTACAGCGCACTCCCCGCCGCTCCTACCAGCTTCCGGCCGGAAAGCTTTGTAAATGCGTAATACGAGATCCCCGCCGTCATCAGATTGACCAGATAGACGAATATTTTATAAGAAGTCAGGAGAGAACCACCGAGCACCCGGCACAGCGCAGGCACCAGCAGAAACAGCTCCGGATAGTAGACCGGAGACGGGTATCCCGCTCCCGCGTAATCCACCTCGTTGATCCGCTGCAGCGGCTGCGCCGCGGACAGATGGGAGAGCCAGTCCGCCATCCCTTCGATCCGATCCAGATGGAAATGCATATCGTGCGTGAAATTGCCAAAATCATTGTACAGAGGCAGCGTCGCGACGAGGGCAAGTCCCGCCATAAACAGCCAAATCGCCGCAGGGCTGCAGACCCTCTCCATGCAGACCGTCAGAACAACATGCCCTCTGCCCCTGTTCCCTTTTCCGGCGTCAGTGACGCCTCGTCCCCTCTCTCCCCGCAGCAGCAGAAGAAGCACCAGCTCTATCCCCCAGATCAGACCCAGCACCAAAAACGCGTCCGTATAGCTGCAGTCCGACCGGATCGTCATCCCAGTGAGCGAGACAACACCGCCCCCGTATATAAGCTTCAGCTCCAGACTATTCACATCCCGCGCTAGCGTGAACGTTTCCGTACTCAGTCCCGCCTCTTCCCCGACCGAAAGAGGAATCTCCGCAAACACCTGTCCCGTCGAATTGTCCTCATTCAGCCAGTTCACACTGGTGACCTGCACCACGCTGCCCTTCTGCTGCGCCCATCCCGACACCGTCACAGTATACGTTCCTTCCTTGAGATGGTAATAGGGCCCCACCAGTACCTGTCCGCGGTACGTATCGCTCCCAATCTCGTACATCGTGACCTGACCGTTCTCCTCGGCGGCCGACACAATCGTCTCCGCATCCGAAATAATGTCCATATCCGACAGACTGACGGCGCGTTCATAGATATCCGCCTGATACTGCTGGCACGCCACCAGCAGCAGAAGCAGATTGACCGCCACCAGTAGCGCACCTCTCCTTATTCTCCCCGTAAGGCCGTCTGTGTCCTGTATGCCCGCTTCTTTATGATTGCCCATGACTGTGCTCTGCATACCGCCCGACTTATGTGTGCCGCCCTCTGACGTATGGCCCCCGCCTTTCGGCGCATGTGCACTGCCCTCCGTATTCCATTCCGCATCCCCCCCTGCGCCACTGTTGCCCGGCTGATATTCCGCCCGCTTTCCTATCTGTTTTTCTTCCTTCCCCATGGCCCCACCTCATATCTAAGTTTATTTTAAAGCTTTTGTACAAACAACCTTCTGTCCGAGGCCGCAGGCGGATTTCATGGCACTGATTGCGCAGTGCAAATCCGGCGCTTTTGCATTTGCCACCAGATGTCCGATTGTGCAGTCCACCAACAAAAACTGATATTGTCATAATACGCCGGAGCGGGGATCTTTACAAGCCGCCTTCCATAAACGGCCTGTTCAAGCTGATGCACATGAAGCCATGCGTCGTATGATTTTGCAAAATACATCAATCCCCGCAGCGGCATACATCGTTCTGCAGGCGTATATAATACGTCGGTGATATAAACCAGTCTGATACAGAAAAACCGGCGCGTCACCGCGCCGGCCTCTTTCCCGCCGTTTACTCCTTCTGCACGCTTTTCGCCTGCCTCTTCCTGTATACCAGCCAGATTCCCACTCCCGCGAGCGTGAGCAGGGAAACCACATCTGCCGCCCGCCACAGCGCCGGTTCCTCAAAGCGCAGAGTAATTTCACTCGTTCCGTTTTCCGGTGTGAACCGCACCGCTCCGCTCTCTTTGCTCAGACGAATCGGAATCTCATTTCCCTCCCCGTCCGTCAGGCGATAACCGGGATACCAGTAAACCGGCAGCTCGATCCAAGACTCCTCGTCCGCTCCGGACACCGTCAGTACCGCCGAGACCGTCGTCCCCTCCCGGCGCACCTGCTCCGCCTCCATCGTGAAATCACCGGAGGTTTCGATATGATCAAGTTCCTGATACGAGACCTCCTGCAGCAGATACAAATCGTCCGCCTTGATCGAGCTCTCTGTTTCCTCCTTGGAATGTGCCAGATGCTGCCCGATCGAGTCCATATACGGAATCGCTCCCGCAATACTCACCGCCAGCACAGCGCCAAGAACGAGCTGTCCGCTCCGCCGCCTCCC
>JAUNGV010000014.1 GCA_030524225.1 Eubacteriales bacterium | reverse complement strand
AAACACTTTCATTACTATTTGTGCCGCCAACTAAAAGGCGGCGGAATGGATATTTCTATGAAAAGACTCGTTATTAACACACTGGAAAAAAAAGCTAAAATCCATCGGGAGATCTACGGACATTTCGCCGAGCATCTCGGCCGCTGCATCTACGAAGGCCTGTTCGTCGGCGAAGACAATACCATGATTCCCCACACCAACGGAATGAGGAACGATGTCGTGGCCGCGCTGCGCGATCTGCGCGTCCCGGTACTGCGCTGGCCAGGCGGATGCTTTGCCGACGAATATCACTGGAAAGACGGCATCGGTCCCAAACAGCAGCGCAAAAAAATGATCAACACGCACTGGGGCGGCGTTCTCGAGGACAACAGCTTCGGAACCCACGAATTTCTGGAACTGTGCCGCCAGATCGGCTGCCGTCCCTACATCAACGGCAATGTCGGCAGCGGCACCGTGCAGGAAATGAGCGAGTGGGTGGAGTATCTGACCTTCGACGGCACCTCACCCATGACGCAGCTGCGCGCCTCCAACGGACAGGAGCAGCCCTGGGACGTTCCGTTTTTCGGCGTCGGCAATGAGAGCTGGGGCTGCGGCGGCAATCTGCGCCCGCAGGCTTACGCCGATCTCTACCGCCGCTACGCTACCTACTGCCGCAATTACGGCGACAAGACTCTGTACAAAATCGCCTGTGGTCCCAACGCCAACGACTACGCATGGACGCAGGAGCTGCTGAAGGCTCTTCCCGCTCCTGACTCCGGTCTCGTCAACGGTATTTCTCTTCATTATTATACAACGCCCGGCAGCTTTGCACAGAAAAAACCTGCGCTTGGATTCGACCGCGCCGCGTATCACGAAACGATCGCCAAAGCCTGGTATATGGACACGCTCATCCAAAGACACAGCGATATCATGAATCAGTACGATCCTGACAGACGGCTCGGTTTAATTGTCGATGAGTGGGGCTGCTGGTACGAGGTAGAACCCGGCACCAATCCCGGCTTTCTCTACCAGCAAAACACCATGCGCGACGCCATCGTTGCCGCCGTCACGCTCAACATTTTCAACCAGCACGCTGATCGCGTCCGCATGGCCAATCTCGCCCAGATGGTCAACGTCCCGCAGTCTGTCCTTCTGACCGAAGGCCCCCGCATGGTCAAAACGCCCACCTATCACGTGTTCCTTCAGTACAAAGAACATATGGACGGTCAGCTCCTGGGCAGTTATCTGGAAAACAGCACCATCGGGGAAGGCGAATATCTCTATCCGCAGCTGTCGCACAGCGCGTCCCTTGACGCGGAGGGGCGAATCCATCTTTCGCTCGTGAACGCTTCGCCCGACTGCACCGAAACCATACAGCTGCTTCCGGTTGCCTTCTCTCCTGCCGGGGTCTCGGCCACGGTTGTGACGGGGGCGATAGACGCCCACAATACCTTTGAAACGCCCGACCGCGTGCGCGTAGAATCCTTTGACGACGTGCAGCGCGCAGGCGACGGCACGCTCACTATTACCCTTCCGCCATGCAGCGTCGTATTCCTCACCTTATCCGAGTAAACAAAGAAGGGAACCGCAATGCGGTTCCCGAAGAGAGCGCATAAACCGCCCAGCTTCCCTATTCGCTGATCCGAACCACCCAGGCATCCCCGATTCTGGCAATGCTGCCGTCCGCCGGGTAGTCTGTCATCACCCGGTACTCCTCGCTGGCGCGGATTGCCTCTCCCTCCTCGCTCATGGAATTCTCCACCGGCTTTCCGAAATAAATCCGCAGGAAATTCTCCCGGGTGCCGGGCGTAATCAGCCCGTACTCCAGTGCCACGCCGGAGAAATCGTAGAACCGCTCCTCCTCCAGCGCGTAGCTGTTGATCGTGTTCTCATCGAAGGTGCCCAGAATATAAATCGAATCCTCCGGCGAGTACCCCTCCTGCGCCTCCACTTTCTCAATCATCCTGTCAAAATAGCCGTACACACGCTCATACGTCAGATCCATCCGGAAATAGGCTTCTCCGGTCACGACGTAATCCCCGTAGCTCGAGGCGAGAATCAGCAGAATTCCGAACAGAGGGAGCAGGGATCTGCCGGAGATGCTCTGTCCGGGACGCGCTGTCTTCGTCTCCGACGCACTCACGCATTCACCCTGCGCCCCCGTTCCAATCTGCTGTTTTTCTGTGCGGAGCTCTCTTTCCCTTCCGTAATCTTCCGTCTTCTCCCGGTTTTCCCAGCGCTCGCCGAGACAGAGCAGGAGCACATAGACAAAGGCGTACTGATAGAGCATCAGCATCGAGAAATTCGCATCCGGCGACATGATGTCAATGAAGCTGATCGCGATCGGAAACAGAAGCGCCAGCAAAACCGTCCAGAGCGCGCGGGCGCGGTTCCGGAACAGCGCCGCCCTTTTCGCGACAAAAAGGAACAGGACGATCACCAGCAGAACCGCGAGGACATTGACCGCCGCCACAAAGGAAGTCTGGAAGCTGTAGCCTCCCGTAAAGTATTTCAGCACCCGCAGCAGCGCCTTGGCGCAGTAGACCGGCACGCGCAGCGGATTGATCTGCCCCATCTCTCCGACGCCGTTGTGGGTTTCCGAGCCCAGCAGCGGGTAGCGCAGATGGGCGATCACGATATAAAGCCCCGTCCCTGCTCCCAGCATTACTGCATAGGAGATCGCCTTTTTCACAGTCTGCGGAATGGAAAACGGCTCGTTCGCCGCACTCCGGTCAATCTCATCCCCGATCCAGCGCAGCAGCAGCAGGGTGATCGTAAAGCAGACGTATGCCTGATAGATACCGAGACTGAGAATCAGCGGGATCATGCCCCAGATAAAACCGTACCGGCAGCGGATCGCGAGATACGCCGCCAGCACCGCCAGCAGCAGGCCGATCGCGTAGAGATCCACCGTAAACATAAAGGTCATCGTGCTGGCAAGACTCGGAAACGTCATGAAAATCATCGGCAGCAGCACCGCCGAGACGCGGGTGCGCAGTCCGAGAATCGCATAGATCAGTGTGCACGCCACGCTAATCAGCAGGATGGCGAGACTCCCGTTGACCCACGGATTGCTCAGCTTCGTCGCCAGCGGATGCACAAAGCGCAGCACCCAGCGCCCCAGCTCGCCGCCGACGCCGTAGCCGTTGAAGTTCGAGAGATCATCCCAGTTCGAGAGCTTGTTTGTCAGCATAAACAAATGCGTCAGAAATCCGAAGAGCAACCCGCTGCACAGGCAGATTCGGAGATTGCGCGGTATCGACTTCACTTTTTGTTCCAGAAATTCCACTTGGCGCTCCTTTTCTTTGGCTCATTCTATTTTTGCCCGGTTCTATGATATAGTACCCTATTTGCCGCAGAATGAAAACGCCTCCGCTTACTTTTCTGACGCCGTGTTATCTCTTCACTCTCGCACCGCCGCCGCTCATCAGCGCCTCAACCTCTTCCCGGCTCGCCATCGTCGTATCGCCCGGTGTCGTCATCGCCAGCGCACCGTGCGCTGCCCCGTAATTAACCGCCTTCTCCGGATCGCCGGTGGTCATCAGCCCGTATACGAGCCCCGACGCGAAGGAATCGCCGCCGCCCACGCGGTCCATGATCTCGAGTTCCTGATAGTCGTGGGCCTTGTAAATCTGTCCGTCCGCCCAGCAAAGCGCGCTCCAGTCGTTGACGCTGGCCGTCCTGACCGTGCGCAGCGTCGTCGCCACCACCTTGAAATTCGGGTAGACCTTCGCCGCCTCGTTGATCATCTTTTTGTAGCCCTCGAGATTGAGCTTTTTCAGCCCCTCGTCATTTCCCTCGATCGCAAAGCCAAGACACGCCGTGAAGTCCTCCTCATTGCCGATCATCACATCGACGTACTGCGCAATCTCCTTGTTGATCTCCTGCGCCTTGGCCTGTCCGCCGATCGCGCTCCACATCGAAGGGCGGTAGTTCAGATCGTAGGAGACGATCGTCCCGTACTTCTTCGCCGTCTTGATCGCCGCCAGCACCGTCTCGCAGGCCTGCTCCGAGAGCGCCGCGTAAATACCGCCCGTGTGGAGCCAACGCACGCCCAGCGTCCCGAACAGATACTCGAAGTCAAAATCCTCCGGCGTCGCCTTGGAGATCGCCGTGTTCGCGCGGTCAGAACACCCCACCGCACCGCGGATGCCAAAGCCGCGCTCCGTAAAGTTTAACCCGTTGCGGCAAACCCGCCCGATGCCGTCCGTCTTCATCCATTTGATCAGCGAGGTGTCCACACCTCCCTGCAGGATGAAATCCTCCATGAGCTTTCCGACCTCATTGTCCGCAAAAGCCGTCAGCACTGCCGTGCGCATTCCGAAGCACCGGCGCAGACCGCGGATCACATTGTACTCTCCACCGCCTTCCCACGCGCGGAAAGAGCGCGCCGTGCGGATTCTCCCCTCGCCGGGATCGAGCCGCAGCATCACCTCTCCCAGGCTCACCGCATCGTAGCGGCATTCATCTGCTGATTTGATCTGTAAATTCATGATACTCTCCATTCCGGAGCGCTCCCCGCAACAGGGCGACGCAGCTGTCAAATTTGCGTCTGCCATGATCGGGCTTTGTGACGCTCCTGCACAAATTTTATTATCCTCTCACTTCTTTCACAATCGCCGCCGCATTCCTCACAAGTTCTTTCACCTTTCCGAACTCGCCCTGCGCGATCAGATCCTTGGGCACCATCCAGCTGCCGCCGCAGGCCACGATCCGGCTGTATGCCAGATACTCCCGCACGTTCTGCTCGCTGATTCCGCCGGTCGGCATGAACGAAAGGCTTGTGTACGGCGCAGCCAGCGCCTTGATCATCTTCAGACCGCCTGCAGGCTCCGCCGGGAAGAACTTCACCACCGACAGTCCCAGTTCCAGCGCCTGCTCGATTTCCGACGGCGTCTGCACACCGGGCGTCATCACGACACCGCGCTCCTGGCAGTGACGCACCACCTTCGGATTCAGTCCGGGGCTGATGACAAACTGCGCCCCCGCCGCAATTGCCCGGTCTGCCTGCTCTGTCGTGAGCACCGTGCCCGCACCGACGAGCATCTGCGGGAACTTCTGCGTCAGAATCCGGATCGACTCCTCCGCCGCCGCCGTCCGGAACGTCACCTCCGCGCAGGGCAGTCCGCCCTCGCAGAGTGCCTCACCCAGCGGCTCCGCGTCCTTGACATCATCCAGTACCACCACCGGCACGATACCAATGTTATGCAGCTGTTCTAAAATTTCACTCATATTTTTCTCCCTTCCGAGTCGCTCTGACACAGTTCTCCGCATTTCCTGCTGTGTCCACCCTCCCTGCGCCTTGCAGCGCTCCTTTTTGTTATCCTTGTTTCTGTTATCTCTGTTCTCATTTGTACTGCCATTCTGTTACAGCACGACGCCGTCCTTGAAAATCGAAATCTCCCTGCAGCCGTTCTGCTCGGCTCTCGTGCGGACACCGCCCGCCACTTCGAGAACGAAATCGAGCAGTCTCTCCGCGGTCTCATCCAGAGGCTCTCCCTCCGCCACCGTTCCGGCGTTGAAATCCATCCACGTCTTCTTTTTCTCAAAGAGCGCCGTGTTCGTCGAGATCTTGACCGTGGGGGCGGGAGCGCCGAATGGCGTTCCCCGTCCTGTCGTGAACAGGATCAGGTGCGCACCCGCCGCCGTCAGATCCGTAGCGCTGACCAGATCATTGCCCGGCCCGGACAGGAGATTCAACCCCTTCCTCGTCACCGGTTCCGCGTAGTCCAGCACATCCACGACCTGCGCGCTGCCGCCCTTCTGCACGCAGCCGCAGGATTTGTCCTCCAGCGTCGTGATGCCGCCCGCCTTGTTGCCGGGACTCGGATTCTCGTAAACCACCTGACCGTGCGCGGTGAAATACGCCTTGAAATTCTCCACCATGGCGACCGCCTTGTCAAAGACCTGCCCGTCCGCACAGCGCTCCAGCAGAATATTCTCCGCGCCGAACATCTCCGGCACTTCCGTCAGAACCGTCGTTCCTCCCAGTGCGATCAGCCGGTCGGAGAAGCGCCCCACCGCCGGATTCGCCGTGATGCCGGAGAGTCCGTCCGAGCCGCCGCATTTCATCCCGACAACCAGCTCTCCCGCAGGGATCTCCTCTCTCCGGAAACCGCCCGCGTACCGCGCCAGCTCCCGCAGCAGCTCTGTGCCCGCGCCGATCTCGTCTTCCACTTCCTGACAGACGAGGAATTTCACTCTTTTGTCGTTCCACTCCCCCAGCTCTTCTTTGAACTGCTCCATCGTCAGGTTCTCACAGCCGAGCCCCAGCACGAGAACGCCCCCCGCATTCGGATGACGGGCCAGAGCCGCCAGGAGTTTCCTCGTTCTGGCGTGATCGTCGCCCATCTGGCTGCAGCCAAACGGATGAGAAAAAGCGTACAGCCCTTCCACGCTCCCGCCGACGAGAGACTGATTCGTCTCCGCCAGCTGTTTGGCAATCGCATTGACACAGCCCACTGTCGGCAGAATCCAGAGTTCATTCCGGATCGCCGCCCGCCCGTCCTCTCTGCGGTATCCCTGAAAACTCCGCGCCCTGACCGCGGGCAGCGGATACGTTTTGTGATGATAGGAAAAGGAACTCTCTTCCGACAGCCTCGTTCTGGCATTGTGCGTGTGCACCCACTCGCCCGCCCCGATGTCCTGCACCGCCCCGGCAATCGGATTGCCGTACTTGACAATCACCTCGCCCGCCGCAATCCTCTGCAGGGCCATCTTGTGACCGCGCTCGATGTTCTGCGCCGCGCGGATGCGGCGCTCCCCGATCTGAACCTCCTCGCCCTGCCGCAGCGTCGTCAACGCCACTGCGACGTTGTCCGACGGATGAATCTGTATGATTTTCACCTCTGCCTCCCACCGCTTTTCCATAGTTATTCAACTATGTCTATGCCGCCTGTTTTCTTTCTCTTCCGCAGAGCAGCGGGTTCTGTATCTTATGTGCTCTCTTACTCTCTCCCTGCCGCCCCGCCTTCTCACCTTCGCGAATTCCTATTCCTGTGAAACCAGCGTTTTCATCGCCTCGTACATGCCTTTTTCCCGGATCAGCGCCATATCCCGGACGACGACTTCCTCAAAGCCCGGAAGAGATAAAAGTTCTTTTCCCCACATCCGCTCATTGGCAATCACAGCATGTGCCAGCGCCGCATCATCGTCCGCCCGGTGCTCCCAGAAGAAATCGAGCGCCCACTGATCGTCCCGGATCTCATATGTATCCTGCCCGCGCTTTCCGAGCAGACAGCCGTCTCCCCGCTCCTGTCCGTTGTGATAAAAGCAGAGATACGCCGCAAACGAGAAGGTCAGGCAGGGCGGCAGCGCCCCCTCCTTTCTCGCCGCATACTCCAACAGGGACGGCATGCACCGCGCCCTCCATTTGGACGTCGAGTTGAGAGAAATCGAGAGAAGCTGGTGATCGATGAACGGATTGGCGAACCGCTCCGCCACCTGCGATGCGAAGCCCCGCAGTTCCTCCTCCGGCAGATCCAGCGTCGGGATGATCTCGTCATAAATCGTGCGGTTCATAAAGCCCCGGATCGCCTCATCCTGCATGCAGTCGCGCACAATGTCCTGACCGGACAGATACGCCGCCATGATAAAGGATGTGTGCGCTCCGTTTAAAATCCGAACCTTCCGCTGCTTGTACGGCGTCACGTCATCGACGACGAGAATCGGCAGCGAGGCCGCCTCCACAGGCAGCTCTTCTTTGATCGACTGCGGTCCCTCGATCACCCAGAAACCGAACACCTCGCCGGTATCCAGCAGGTCATCCTGATAGCCCAGCTGTTTACAGATCCCGTCAGCCTCCGCCCGCGGATATCCCGGCACAATCCGGTCCACCAGTGTCGAACAGAAGAGGTTCTCCCTGTCCACCCACTCCCGGAACGCATCTCCCAGTTCCCACTGGCTGATATACTGATGCACGCACTTCTTTAACTCGTCTCCGTTATGATCGATCAGCTCGCAGGAAAGGATGATGAAGCCCGGCAGTCCCGTCTGATACCGCTCGTGGAGAAAGACGGTCAGCTTCGCCGGAAAGCTCGAAGGAGGCGTATCCTTCGCCCCACACGCCGGATCATAGACGATTCCCGCCTCTGTCGTATTCGAGACGAGGAACCGCAGATCCGGGTTTTTCGCGCAGTCCAGCAGAGCCTGATAGTCCTCGTACGGATTCAGACACCGGGAAATCGCTGAAATCACCCGCCTGCGATCCACGCTCTCTCCGTTTTCCATGCCGCGCAGCAGCAGGGTGTAAAGCCCCTCCTGCGCGTTGATCTTATCCGCCAACCCCGGCGCAATCGGCTGTGACACCACAACCTTGCCGTTGAAACCGGCTCTCTCGTTCATCAGATCAAACCAGCAGTCCGCAAAGGCCCGCAGGAAATTCCCCTCGCCGAACTGCAACACCCGCTCCGGCGCATGTTCCAGTAAATATCCCTCATATCCCTGCTCCCGCAGGGTCCTGTAATTTAATTTCTGCATAATACCTCTATGATGCCTCCTTACCGAAGCGCTCCCCCCGCGACGGGATTGTCAGAGCTGTGTCTGCGATCGTCATGTCAGGGCAGATGCCCATCGCGGCGCTCCAGCGCTACAAAGCTGTCAGAGCTTCGGCCGCCCACAGCGATCTCGCTGATCCCCGGTGAAAAAATTGAAATGATACATACTCCAATTTATAACTGTTTATAATTTATAAATGGAAATACCGCTCCGCGTTCCGGCAGCACACGCCCTCGACGATCTGTTTCAGAATCCTCTCGTCGTTCGGGAATTCCCCGTTTTCCACCCAGCCGCCCAGCAGGTTGCAGAAGATGCGGCGGAAATACTCGTGTCTCGTATAGGAGAGGAACGAGCGGGAATCCGTGAGCATTCCGACGAAGGTTCCGAGCAGGCCGAGATTGCCGAGAGAACGCATCTGCTTCTCCATACCGTCCTTCGTATCGAGGAACCACCACGCCGCGCCCATCTGGATCTTGCCCGGCATCTCGTCTGTCTGGAAACTCCCGATCAACGTGCCGATCATGTTGAAATCCTTGTCGTCAAGGGAGAACAGAATCGTCTGCGGCAGCTCTCCCGTCTGATCCAGCGCGCTCAGAAACGCTGCCAGATTCCCGCCGCAGTTGTTCTGCGCGATCATATCAAAACCGGTATCCGGCCCCTCCAGCGCGAACATTCTCGCATTCGCGTTGCGCAGGCAGGAGTAATGAATCTCCATGACGATCCCGTGCCGGTGATACGTGCGCGCCAGATGCAGCAGCACCGCCGTCTGATACCGCTCCGCCTCCTCAGTCGAGAGCGGCTCCCCCGCCATCGCCTTGCGGTAGACCGCGTCCGCCTCCTCCTGTGTGCAGGGGCGGAACATCACATAATCAAGACCGTGATCGCTGGCCCGGCAGCCGTGCTCCTTAAAGAACGCGATCCTCTCATCCAACGCATCGAGCACATCCTGTAAGCTCTCAAGCGACTCTCTGCCGACGCTCCCCGCCAGCTTGGCCATATAGGCGGCGAATCCGTCCCTGTGGATATTGACAGCCTTGTCCGGTCTGAACGACGGGCAGACACGGAACGAAACCGAGGGATCAGCCGCGATCTTCTCATGCCACTCCAGCGAATCCGTCGGGTCGTCGGTCGTCCCGACAAAGGCGACGTTCGACTTACGGATCAGACCGCGCACGCTCATGTCCGGATCGTTCTGCAGCAGATCGTTGCAGTGCTCCCAGATTTCCTGCGCCGTCTCCGTGGTCAGCGGCTTCGTCACACCGAAGTAGCGTCTGAGCTCCAGATTGCACCAGTGTACCATCGGATTGCCGGGAGCCATCTCCATCGCACCGGCAAACGCCAGAAACTTCTCATACGCGTCCGCACCGCCGGTCACCGTCTCCTCCGGCACGCCGTTCGAGCGCATCAGTCGCCATTTGTAATGATCCCCGAAGTAGGAGCCGTCCTCATTTCTGCCCCCCAGCCAAATCTGCGCGAGATTCTCAAACCGCCTGTCCTCCCAGATCTCCTGCGGGGAAATGTGGCAGTGATAGTCGATCAGCGGCATCGCCTCCGCGTACCCGTGAAAGAGACGGCGCGCCGTCTCCGTTTCCAGTAAAAAATCCCCATCCATGAATTCTCTCATTGTACTCTCCATTCCGGAGCGCTCCTCGCGACGGGGCGACGCAAATGTCAAATTTGCGTCTGCCACCAATGAGATTTGTGACGCTCCGACACAAATCTCGGTGTAAAAAATAAGCTATCAAGCTTATTTTTTACACTACTCTCCATTCCGCAATCTCTCTGCGGCACCGCGGGCAGAAAACCGCTCCACCGGTTTCTGCCTGTAACCCCTGTTGTCTGTTATCATTGATCTTTCTTTCTATTGTAAAAGAGCTCTGGAAAAAAATCTTGCAAAAACAAGCAAATATTTGTATTTTTTATCTTATCGGGTATACTGGACTTATAAAAATCATGAGGGAATGAATACGGTAAACGCCCCTGACAGGCGGCAGTCCGGGCCCCGCAGACGCACAGGAGGGAATGTATGGAACTTCGCACACCGCTTCCCACAGAGGATCTTCTTTTTTCCAGATATGAATCAGGTCTCTTCGTCGAGGAGGCGATCCGGCACGGCATCTACACGATGCAGACCCGCCACTTCCACGACAGCATTGAGATCAACTTCCTGCTGCGCGGCGACCGCTTCTATTTCATCGAGCAGGACACTTACCATGTGGGGGAGGGAATGGCCGTTCTGATCGGCCGCAACCTCCTGCACAAAGCGAGCACGCCGGACTCCGGCAATCCGTATCACCACCGCTTCCTGCTCCAGTATGACTTCGAGCCCTACGACGATCTGCTGCGCAGGCTCGGCTTCGTCGGGCTCGACGCGTTCGGAGAGCGCTACAGCACCGCCGTCTCTTTCTCTCCCGAAGACTGGCAGCACATCGCCGCCTCCGCCTCCCTGATCAAAGCCTGTATCACCGAGAACTCCGCCTCCTCCCGCGCGCGCATGACGCTCGCCGCCGCCGATCTGCTCATTCTGTTCGCCCAGAATGCCGACCGCGAACGGGCGAGAGATCTGACACAGGGGCGCGCCCTGCCCACATCGTCAGAAAAGGAAAGCTATCTCGTGCGCACCGGCGTCTACCAGAAGGTACACGAGATCGCTCTCTACCTGCAGAAAACATGCGGGGAAGAGCACTCTCTCGACGAAATCGCCGCCCGGTTCTACGTCAGCCGCTCCAACCTGACCCGTATGTTCAAATCTGTGACCGGTTTCACTGTCACGGAATATCTCGCCTTCGCCCGCATCAAAAAAGCGCGCGCCCTGCTGCTGGACACGCGCCTGACTATCACCGAGATCGCCGAACAGACCGGCTTTGGCAACGTCACCTATTTCGAGCGCACCTTCAAAAGGATGGCCGCCATGACGCCCCTGCAGTATCGGAAAAACGGAGGGAAATAGAGGAAAATGGTCTGCCCTCAATCTCTGCTTAATATAGAGAAACTCAAAAGGAAGATTCGTCTCTGATTTCCCTCATGTAAGGCTGCATCTCCTCTTTCTGAAATTGTGCCTTCTCTCTCTCATACTCAAACGCCACATACGCCGGCCCGTCGCACCACAGCTTGGTCTCTTCATCAAAGAGCATTTTCCCCGTTTGCGAAGCCAGAAACTCTTTCAGCACGTCTGTTTCAGACCGTCCCTGCTTCTGTGCGATGGAACTGACCGCCATCACCGCCGTGAGCTCCATAGCCGCTTCAATTTCCGGAGCAGGAAATTTCTTTACTGCCATACAATTTTTTCACTCCCTTCAAAAACGAGACAGGAAAGCGCTCGCTCCGTCCGCAGACAAATCTGATTTTCCAGTTGATCCGGCAACAGCATTTCAATACATCTCCCGTCCGCCTGCCCAGTCCCGATTTCCCCGAACAGCCCGGATAAATAGGCGGTAATCGTCGGATTGGTTCTGTCGTTTGCTACCTTTCCCGCCAGGATATCATAGTTTGCCCATTCTTCTCCCGGAAACAGGGACGTATCACCTCTGCGATGAGCCGCCACACAGTGAAGCCACTGGACATCCGCCCCCTCAAATTCATAAATCTGCGCCTCTTCCAACGGTTTGAACCGATATTTGCTCACATACCCGAAAGAAATATCCCTTTGCAATTCTCCGCGTCTCTTCGCTTTAGCCACCGCACTTTTTACAAAAGCAGCCGCCTGTCGTTTTGAGGTCGTCAGATAAAAGCCCTTTCCAAAATCTTTGTACGGACTGCACATCGCCAAATCCGGTGCTTCCACAAGCGCATAACTGCCGTGATACAAGGTAATCCCCGAATACAGAATCATAGCACAGCTCCCTTTGTTCTTATCATTTCCTCAATCTCTGCCATCACCGCTGCATCGCCTTCCATATGGAGAAGGTCGTATCCCTCCTCCACATATTCACAAACGGCATACTGATCAAAGATAGCAGCGACCTCCTCCTCCGTTTTGTTCCATCGATTCACAGCCAGCCGGAACAGCCGCGTCTGCATATACAAAATTTCCTCTTTTCTCGTCATGCCATTCTCCTCCGCCACCCGTTCGCATTTTTACAGCTATTCCTGCTCTGTCACTTAACTCACAGCTGACATTCATCCTTGGAAAATATGTAATTTCAAAGCTTCTTCTTATTTTATTATACATGATTTCCTCCATTCCGGAGCGCTTTCGCGCGACGGGGCGACGCAAATATCCAATTTGCGTCTGCCATGATCGAGATTTGTGACGCTCCTGCACAAATCTCGGGATTGAAAAATAAGCTATCGAGCTTATTTTTCAATCTTTTTCCCCTTCCAACGCCTTCTTTGCGCAGGTGCACCGAAAACATCAAAATTTAGGGGAATTTCACAAAACAGGCTCCGGCTGCAAACTATTTCTTCACCACGCCAAACCATACCATCGATCCCTTGACATGAAACTCCTCGATCTCATAATCAGCCTGCAGGCGTGCCCGAAGCGACGAAACCGTCTCGAACGGCGGCGTAAACCACCCCTTCCTCGCCAGAACAGCACCTACCAGCGCGTCCGTAACACGCGATTCTCCCCGCACATAAAAGCAGGCGAGAAGCCTCCCGCCTCTTCGCAGGACGCGGCGGATCTCTCCGTACGCCTCCTCCTTCTGCGGAAACGCGTGAAACCCGTTCATGCTCAGCACCATGTCAAAGGACGCCTCTCCAAACGGAAGCTTTCCCACGTCCCCCTGCACCAGCGCAATTCCGGAAAGGCCACTGGCGGCAAAGCGCACTCTTGCCTGCTCCAGCATATCCGGACTGTAATCCAGACAAGTGATCTGCGCGCCGCGCAGCTGCCCATACCTGCGATGTGTGAATACTGCTGTTCCGACCGGTACATCCAGCAGTTTCCCGGCAAAATCATCCGGAATCAGGCGCAGCAATTTCTCCGCAATCACATTGTCGTCCACTCCGCCCCAGAACAGACGGATATACAGCCTGCTCCACCACCTGCTCTGCGTCAGCACATCATCATAAATCGACTTTGACTGCCGGTAGGAGGCGGTGATTTTATCACCTGTTATTTTGGAGATTTTTTTGTCATTTGTCATTGAAATCGGCCCCTCCCCATTCCGGAGCGTTTTTTGCATTTTTGTATCTCCCCGCTGCTGCAGCATATTCTATTACGTCAAAAACAGCCCTATTCTCAGCAATAAATAAATGTCATGGTCTGCACAAAATCATTGCCTTTGTTTCATTATATCAGTGAACCCTCTTTTGTGTCTTATCATCGTGTATCATTGTGGAATGATCCGGGCAATCCTTTGCCCTGTTCTGAATCGGCCAGACAATCTCCAGCGCGTCGCGTGCTTCTGTCCCGATATGCCTTCACGACACAGGGCGGTATGATCACCGCGATCACACCGCCCTCTCTTTTATCCGATCTTAATCACCGACTTCACCACGTCCTCTTTGTGGTGCACGCTGTAGTCCATCGCCTCCTGCGCGTCGTCGAGATCGAACACATTCGTCACAATCCCCTTTAAATTCACCTTTCCCGCCGCCACGGCGTCGATCGCCATCGGATAGATATGACGGTAGCGGAACACCGTCTTAAACGTCAGCTCCTTGTCAAGCGCCAGACTCATCGGAAGCGTCATCTCCCCGGTCTTGCTGTAGCCCACGAGTACGATCGTTGCTCCTTTCTTCGTCATGTGGATCGTCTGCGCCGTTGTAATCTGCGTGCCAGCCGTCTCAATGCACAGATCACAGCCCGCTCCACCGGTCAGCCTTCTGACCGCTTCCACCGCGTCCTCTTTCGCACCGTTGATCACCGCATCCGCACCGAGCTCCAGCGCCTTTTCCAGCCTCTTTTCCATAATGTCCACAACGTATACGCGGGAGACGCCCTCCGCCTTCAGTGCCATCATCGACACGAGACCGATGCAGCCCGCTCCCATTACGACCGCGGTCTGACCGATCTTCGCGCCGCCCTGATTGGCCGCGTGGAAACCGACCGCCAGAGGCTCGATCAGCGCACCCTCCAGCGTGCTGACATTGTCCGGCAGCTTGAAACACAGTCCAGCCTCGTGCGCCACATACTCCTGAAAGACGCCGTCCACCGGAGGCGTCGCGAAGAACACGACGTCCGGGCAGAGATTATAACGTCCCGTCCGGCAGAACTCGCAGTGGCCGCAGGTCTTTCCCGGCTCAAGCGCCACCCGGTCGCCCACCTTGACGTTCGTCACCTTGCCTCCGACTGCCACCACCGTGCCGCCCGGCTCGTGTCCCAGCACAAACGGATATTGGACGACAAACTCTCCGATCGCTCCGGTCTCGTAATAGTGCAGGTCGCTGCCGCAGATCCCCACATACTCCAGCTTCACGAGCGCTTCATTCTCCTTCGGCTCCGGAATCGGCCTCTCCTGCATCTCGATCTTGCCGAGAGAGGTCATCACTGCAGTTTTCATGGTTTTTTTCAACATTTTGGTCATCATTTCCTCCATTCCGGAGCGATTCTCGCGACGAAGGCGACGCAAATCTCCAATTTGCGTCTGCCATGTATTGTGATTTGTGACGCTCCAGCACAAATCTCGGGATTGAAAAATAAGCTATCGAGCTTATTTTTCAATCTTGTCTCCTCCTACAATAAGAGTGGTGTTGGTTGGATACCTAACAGCCAGTCAGGACTAACCAAACCGTTGTTTAAACTTTGTATATTTTGCTCTTTCTGTTCCTTATCCCCTCTTAAATCCTTAATATAGTTTTCTTTTATAAACAACTTATATAAAGCATTATCATTCTTTTTCATCAAAAAAGCAAGTCCTTTATGTAAAAAAAGACTTGCTCCTATTCGCTTATTATTTTGTATCCCATGTGTTACAGAAGCCTCTGCACAGCCCGAATGTCAGCAGATATGTCACGCCCTCTCCAGAAACCGCTCCGTGAACGGGAGCGCCGCGCCGTAGGCGGCGGCTTCCAGCTTATGCCTTCCGATCCGGATATAGCTGCGGTCAGGCTCCATGCGGTCGTATCCCCCGGTTCGCTCCGCCAGCTGCGGCAGAAACTCCTCGAGATAGCCCCCCAGATAGCCCCCCAGATAAATATCGCAGTCGAAAATCACGCGCAGATTCCCCACTGTCAGCGCCAGATTATCCAGATAATCCTCCCAGATTTCCATGATGACAGGATCCTGCACTCTCAACCCGGCAAAGAATCCCTCGAGACTGCCCCCGGCCTTCTGCAGCAGATCCGTGTTGCAATAGGCGTCGACGCAGCCTTTCTTCCCGCAATAGCACCGCCTGCCGCCCTTTTTGATAATCATATGCCCGAATTCCGCGCTCTTGGCGTGATTTCCCTCATACAGCGATTCCCCGTAGTAGATCGCGCCGCCTACCGTTCCGCTCAGAGAGAGGTACACCGCCTCCTCGTTCCGGTCACGAAACTCCGCATAGGCCGCGCTGTTCGCGTCGTTTTCCACAGACACCGGAACGCCCAGCCTCTCTTCCAGTTCCTGAAAGCTCACATTATAGCACTGCAGAACATCGGATCGCGTGAGGACATTTCTCTTCTTATCGACAAAGCCTGGCAGGGAGAATCCGACGCCCGCCAGCCTCTCCCGCTCCGGACAGACGCGGCTCAGGAAATCCCTCAGACGATCTTCCAGTGCTTCAAAATAGGAAAGATCCGTGGAAAAATCGCATCGGATCCGTTCGTGCCCGATCAGCTCCCTGCGTGCATTGACGAGGGCCATGCAGATATGATGCTTCGTGATATCCACACCGCAGGCAAACGCCGCATCCCGCACAATAGCCAGAGCCCGCGCCTTGCGTCCTCCGTTCGACTCCAGTTCCCCCTCCTCGGTCACCAGCCCCGCCGCCAGAAGCTCCTTGACGTGCTGCATCGTCGTCGGCACGCTCAGATGAAGCGCCGATGCGATCTCCGGACGGGAGGTGCTGCCTCTGGAGACGATAAATTTCAGAATCCTGACCTTATTTCTCTGCTTCTGTTCCATTTTCTCCGATTCCTGCCGCATACTTCTCTCTCCTGTCCGCTCCGTGTCTCTGTATCCTTCCGCCTCCGTGATACCGGTCTGACTGCTTCTGCGTCACGCAAACAGTTCCGCGATCCGCGCATTGATCCGGTTGCGCAGGTGAATCAGATAATAGTCCGACTGCGGGTAGTTTCGGAATGTGATCTCAAACGGCAGTTCCTCCTGCGCCATTCCGATCACCGCCTCCCGTCCGATCCGCTCCGCCAGCATATTCATCGCGCGCAGATCGCTCATCGCCTCCTCAAAGACCATCAGACGGATCGAGCCCAGCGGCGCGCCACCCTCCCCCGGATACACGAGGAACGGATCTCCGCCCGGGAAAGCCCCACCGCCCGTCGTATCGGCAAACGGATTGACCGGATAACGGGAGTGGGCCGTATTGTAGAAATTAAATCCCCAGTGCAGACAGCCCTCAATCCCGTATTTGAACAGCTGCAGTCCGTAAATCCGGTTCCGTGCGGAGGGCATGGCGATGAACCGGTTGCTGACCTCGTTCCACTGTCCCGTGCAGTAATAGGACCAGACGTTCCTCACCCCGCGGTTCAGAAATTCATGGATATGATCGCTCGCGCACACCGGCAGCGTCACATACCCCTTTTCATAAAATTCCACATCCGAGAGTGCGTCCATGATCACCTGCCCCTGCAGCAGCCCGGCCACGCTCTCCCTGGCCACCCGGTAGCTCTCCTGCTGCGCAGCGGAGGGCTCGTCCGAGATATGGAAAAAGCTCCGCTGCCGCACGCCCTCAGCCTCCAGCACCTTTAAGAGCTCCGGCAAAAACGCCTCGAGGAACCCTGTGTATTCCCCACCCACCGCCGGCGTATCCCAGCCGAAAATCCGGCTCTCCGACTCCGCCCCGTTCACGCAGGCCACAATCTTGGGCGCGCACTCCGCTCCCCACTGGGTAAAAAGGTGAGAGATCTCAAAGTATTCAATTCCACAGTCCAGACACAGTCTGATCCAGCGGATCAGCCGTTCAAAGTCAAATCGGTATCTCCAGCCCTCCGGTCCCTGATCAGCCCAAACCCGTACCAGCTGCACCGTCGTTCTCTCTCCGCCCACCGCCGTATCAAGCGGCGGTGTGAAAACCGGCGTGAGCAGCATATTGATGCCGTGTTCCGCCGCACAGCGGATAAAATTCTCCAGAATCCGCCAGTGCTCTTCGGAAAAGACCGGCACATGATAGTAATCCGCCAGACAGTCCGCGTGAAACCACTCCGTCCGCTTCAGCGTCTGCTTTGGCAGCACCGCGTCATACAGCAGGATTCGCTGCTCCGCCTCGCACAGCACTTCCCCGCTCTGCTCGTCGAGAAAGCGCAGCCGCACCTCATACTCTCCGGCCTCTGCGCTCTCATCCGGATAAAAGTCCACCCACAGAGCCTTCCACCGGTTCGGTACCATCCGAACCATGCCGCCGTGCAGCTCTGCCAGCAGATCCGGATACAGTCCCGGCTGTGTCCGCAGGTAATTGTCGTCACAGGCGATATGACAGGGATAGTCGTTCGGCACGCAAATCACTTCCCGCACCTTCACATACCGCGCCACCGGAGAGATCACCTCCACCCGCGCGCACAGGTGCGCCGCACTGCGCTCCTCCCTCTCCGGCACATTTACCGCATATGCCACCTGGAAAGAAACCCTCTCATTCTTTAACGCCGTCAGCCTCCCGCACTCCGGCTGCCGCACCGGCGGCATCGCCTCCGGAAAAATTTTGACCAGACTGCTGTACACCCTTGCCTCACACTGTACTTTCATGGATTGTAATCCCCCGTCTTTTAATTAGAAATGTCCGGTTCTGCTGTGGTCCCGGCCCACACAAGGCCGCACGCTTCCGGATCTATTCCTCTTGTCTTTTCTTTTGATTATCTCTAATCACGCGGAGGTTTGCAATCACTCTTTTTTGCAGTGCGGGAAAAAAGGCCCCGTGAACCACTGCGCGTAGAGAAAAGAGCGGCGGATCGCTCTCTTCCCGATCCGCCGCTCTCTCATGCGTTTCTGTCTTGCTTTTCTTTTATTTCTTAATTTTACAATTCCATTCCTACTCTTATAATTCCATTCTGATCTTTAGGATTCCACAAGCAGCGCTACAACCGACGTTTCAGCCCCGCTTCTGTCCTTGCACCCCGTTATCAGACAAGCTCGCTGCTCAAATCAAATGATACCGCTGCAGCAGTTCCTCTATGATCGTCCCCTTCATCTTTTTCACCGCGACGTCCATCGCTACCTTGGCCGGCAGGGGGAGTTTGATCTCCTCCAGCTTCTTCCCGTCCATCATCTTATTCGTGGCATCGAGCAGGCAGCGCACATCGTAGACGCTTCCCCAGACCTCCGGCACGCCGCGGTCAATGTCCAGCAGCGTATAAACCGCCTCCATGCCCGTGCGCACCGAGTACTCTGTCGTGAAGATCGTATCTCTCGGCGTCTCCGCGAACTGTCCGAGGAATGCGAAGTTCACACAGCCCTCCGGCACGACATTCGGACGGTCGCCCGCCTGCCTCGGCATGAAGAAGGAGGTAATATACGGCATCATGACCGGCACGCTGTTGGCGGAATGCGCCGCCAGATGCGGAATCTCATCCACCGGCACGCCCATGTGATAGAGCCACTCTTCCGTGATTTCCATACCGGTGCACTCCCGCATCGGCTTCTTGATAAAATCGCCCGGACGGTCCGTAAACAGTCCGTACACCCACACGCAGAGCTGATCCTTGTCCTGCTCGCGGAACTGCTGCTGTCTGTTCAGCGTATAGCTCATCAGCCAGGAGGAATCCGTCACCGTGATAATACCGCCGGTCACGACCTTGCCGGAGAAGGGATCTCTCTTGCAGATCTTGCGGATGTACGGCGGAATCTTGTCGTCCAGCGTCGTGATCGTCGCCGACTCCCAGTTGGTCTTTGCAATGTCGGAGCAGAATTTCTCCGGATGACCGAAGGCGGGATCCTGCCGCGCGATATTTCTCCACAGATCCCAGCACGCACCCTCTCCGTCTTTGACCCCCATCACCGGAGCGTGGGTCTGATCGCCGTAGGCACTGCTCTCCGTGCAGCTTCCGTTCGTGACGAATACGAGGTCGTCCTCCACCAGGTCGATCGCATCCAGCTGTCCGTTCCGGATACACTCGATCCGGCGCGCCACCTTTTTCTCCTTCGTGATGTCAAAGAGAACGTTCGTGACCCTGACACCGTACTCGAAGCGCACGCCGTGGTTCTCCAGATATTTAACCATTGGGAGAATGATGGACTCATACTGATTATACCGCGTAAAGCGCAGCGCCGTGAAATCCGGAAGACCGCCGATGTGATGAATGAAACGCTGAATATAGAGTTTCATCTCGAGGGCGGAGTGCCATGTTTCAAACGCAAACATCGTCCGCCAGTACATCCAGAAATTGCTCCCGAAGAATTCTTTGTCGAACACATCCTCCAGCGTCTTGTTCTCCAGTTCCTTATCCGGCGTCATAAAGAGCTTCATGATCTCCATGGCCGCCTTATCGGAGAGTCCGAATTTGCCGTCCGTGCGGGCATCCTCTCCCCGGTTCTTCGTCGCACGGCAGAGGGAGTAATTCGGATCCTCTTTATTGAGCCAGTAGTACTCGTCCAGAATGGAGCAGTCCTCGCTCTCGATCGACGGAATCGAGCGGAACAGATCCCACATACACTCAAAGTGATTGTCCATCTCCCGGCCGCCGCGCATGACGTATCCTCTCTGCGGGTCATTGATGCCGTCGCAGGCGCCGCCCGGCAGTTCCCCCTCCTCGAGAATATGGATATGCTCTCCCTTCATCTGTCCGTCTCTGACAAGGAAACACGCCGCCGAGAGAGACGCAAGACCAGAGCCTACGAGATATGCCGATTTGGAATCCACGCCTGCCGGTTTTCTGGGACGTGCAAATGCTTCATAGTTACCGCTGCTGTAATACATATTGTTTTCCTCCTGTGATTTGTCCTGATTGTTTTTGTTTAGCTGAGGTTTTGTTTGGCTGACCCAT
Organism: Eubacteriales bacterium; assembly: GCA_030524225.1. Classification (GTDB taxonomy): domain Bacteria; phylum Bacillota; class Clostridia; order Lachnospirales; family Lachnospiraceae; genus CAG-791. The sequence continues at coordinate 34,677 of JAUNGV010000014.1, read as the reverse complement.
GCGGTTGCTGTCCTGAATCGCAATTCGCCGCCGCGCCATCCGGGATCACTTTCCCCTGCGACGCTCCCGGACACAGCCTCTGTGAAAAGCTACATCCTCATAATCCGGAATCTGTCGCGCGCCTTCCGCTTCACTGCTTCTTCCGCAGCGCTCCCGATTCCTTGTATGTCTGCATTCTACCGCAGCGCTCTGCTCATTTCATTAGACAAGAAAAAAGCGCTGTCGCGATTTCCGACAGCGCCTGACAACTGTATTATTTTTTGACAAACATATACTTCTGTACAAAAAGCCGCTCCTGCGCCTCCTTGTCTCCGAACCCAGATTCAAAGCGCGGCGCAGGCCGACGGAGGAGGGACTCCGTGTGGGAAACGTCTTTGTCCGATCCCAAACGCAGCGCAGGCCTGCAGTGTGCCATTTTCGGCCCTATGCGCGATTCCGGTACGGAGTCTCAGCGCCTTGTTTTGTGCGACATCTTCTGCATCGCAGCCTCGAAACTCCCCCGCAGCATACGGGAGAGACGCTCTACGATCTCCTTCGGCGGCCGCTTCATTCCGTCTCTGATCCAGTCCAGCGTCAGCCCCACGAAGCCGTATTTATAGAACTCCGCAATATACTCCATACAGTCTTCGGGGCACTCGATTCCATCCTTCTCATTCTGTTCCTGCAGTACCCCCAGCAGCAGTTCCCGCGTCACTCCGTTTAAAAACCGCTCCAGATACTCCCGGCTCACCGAGTGATAGGTGCTCGTCACAAAGGCCTTGTTCTCCATAAGATACGCCAGTACCCGGGCAAAACCATCCGGCCAGCTCTCATACGTTCTGGCATCCCCGAGTACCCTGCCCGTCTCGTCCAGATACGTCCACTCCAGCAGATCGTAAATATCCTTGAAATGATAGTAAAAGGTCTGGCGTCCGACGCCGCACTCCTCGACAATATCCGTCACCGTGATCTTATCGATCGGCTTTGCCTTCATCTGGTTTTTCAGCGACGCCGCCAGCGCCTTCTTCGTGATCTGACTCAATCCACATCCCTCATCTTTCGTTTTCATTTCATTCCGTATTATAATAACAGAACAAGATAAGCCGCAAGATTTTTCCTCCTTAAACTTTTGTAAATCAAGATAAAAAAAGATTCCCAAAAGCTATTCTTTTAAAGTATCCCTGAGTTTTACAATAAAACCAATCATATTATTTTTCGTAATATCGCTAAAAACTCCGCACGAAGTGTCGTATCGCATATGAATTCGCTCCTGTACGTTGTAAAGTCCATATCCTCCGTTCGGATTTTCCAATATTTTTCTGACTTCTTCCTGTCCTAGGATCGGTCCATTATTATAAATACTGAACACCAGATAATTTTCTTCATGACAATATACAATTTTAATGAGTCCCCTTACTCCCATTTCGCAGTATTCGATCCCATGTTGTATCGCATTCTCGACAATAGGCTGTAATAGGAAATTAGGGATCTCCAAATTCTGTCCATCCTCTGAAAAATCATATACCACATCAAAACTGTTATCGTGTGTGCGAAGCTGCAATTCTATATAAGCAGTTATATTCTCCAACTCATTTTTAACAGTTGTCACCTGTCTGCCGTCATTTAATGCAGTACGATAGAATTTTGCCAGTAATCCTGTAATTTCCCCTATTTCATCCTGATTGTTTCGAATCGCTTTCCACTTAATACTTGACAAACAATTATAAAGGAAATGTGGATTAATCTTAGCCTGTAAGACTTTAAGTTCTTCCGCTCTTTTGGCTTTTCCAAGTTCGTAGTTTTCCTGTATCATCTGGTCAATACGATTTGCCATATTATGAAAACTTTGTACCACGATTCCTATCTCATCTTCCGATTTTACGCTCATGGCCGGATGGAGATTTCCCTTGCTGACCTCCTCCGCATATTTTTTCAAAGTTAGAATTCGAGAACTCAACATGTGGGACAGCAAGCCGACCAGCAAAAGAATTAAGATCCCGCATAGTCCCATAATCATCGCCGTGGACTGATAGATCTCGTACAGCTGTGTGGAAATTTCGCTTTTATCAATATAATAGTAGAATTTCCATTCGTTCAACAAAATGTCTGAAGATAACAACAGGATTCTGTCATCCTCGTAAAGAGTCATCGGCTCCAGTTTCGCAAAATATTTTCTCGTTTGCAGATCTACTTCTGTGTCCAAAATGGAGGTTCCCGATATTTCATTGTTTTCTGCATCCACTAAGACAATCCCATTTTCCAAATACGAGGTCTGAAAAATAGTATCCAAAAAATTTTCCGGTTGAATTTGTATTTTGATAAATCCAATCGGCTGAGAAGAAGTATTCGCATCTAAAAGGACACGATAGGCTGAAATTCCGTCTTCCTCATAAATCCATTGCGTTTTAAAATCATTCTGGTGCTGCTCATACCAGATCCTGTCCTTTTCCTCTGTTATGGGAAACACAAAATCCCCCATTGACTGAGCAACATACGGGGAATAAATACTAATAAACTTAATGTTATCATCGCTTGTAATAAAGTACCACAATGTGGGCTCTACCATATTATTTAACGTCAATGCCAGACTGCTTTGATCCTCAAGCGCGTGACGCAGGGTGTCTCTTAAATCTGAATTATAGGCAAAATATCGAATATTTTCATTTTCTCTCTGAATATTATTATTCAATGCACTGCTGATAGACTGCACATTGGAAATCATCGTGGCCCTCGTCTGTTCCATCAAATTATCATAGGAAAGACGATAGGAATAAACTCCCAAAATAAGAAGAGGAACTAAGATAAGAACCAGATAGCTTATTGTGAGTTTTTTTCGTATAGAGGCACTGTACAAATACCATGATATCATTTTTTTCATCAGCTTTTCCTATACTCTTTTGGCGTCACTCCGTAGTAATTTTTAAATAAACGGTTAAAATAGGACTGGTTCTCATAACCGCACGCTTTTCCGATCTCTCCTATTTTATATCTTTCATCTTTTAAAAGCCTGCTCGCTTTCTGCATTTTGACATCCGTAATATACTGCGTAAGCGTTTTTCCCGTCTCATTCCTGAAAATATAACTCACATAGGCCGCCGACAAATGAACATACTCCGCTATGTCGTTTAAACTGATATCCTTTTTACTTTCCTGCTCAATGTATTTCTTTATTTTCTGTACTACATCCGAATTTTCATTCTCTTCCTGCAGATCAAGCAGTAAATTTTCTATAATTTCTTCATAGCTGTGAAGCACCGTATCTAAATCGTAAACGCGAAAAAGGATTTCTGCTCCCGTTAATATTTTATCACCAGAAGTTTGCAGCGACTTATCATAGAGCGCTTTAATAATCGAATAAAGTAACGTCTGAATATAGATTCTGCTGACTTGCTGCCGCGCACGAATTGTCTCTGTTAAACGCTTATTTTGTTCCCGTATCGTGACGTAATCGGCTGCGCTGATTGCTTCTATAAGAGTTCTTCCTATCCTTTCGATATTAAAATCATAATGATCTGCAATCGTATACGCATTGTCCAATTCCACTACCTGATAGGCATACTGCATAACCTGTTCGCGAAACTGCTCGATGGAAAGCGTCTGTTCTCTAAACTCCTGCATGTTTCCGGCCACTTTGCTGACAATAAACATGACTTCTTCCGGTTCTGTAGAGCTTATTTTAAAATCTCTCACGATTTTTTTCAGCTGCTTCTTAAGGAGTTCGCTGTCGTCATAATGAAATAAGATCAAATAGGCCTCGTTGGGATATAAATTGACATATTCAATTTGATTTCCCAAATACATAGTAACATAATTCAAAAATACTTTTTCCTTGTTTTCAAAAAAATTGTTCAAAAATTCAACATGAACTAAGCGGCATTGTTTCCGCTTTTCGTTCCCGAATAAATTGGTTTCCAAATTTGACAATTCTGTCTCTGTAATGGTAGAACCGGAAAGCAAACGATACAAAACATTTTTCCTGTTTCGTATTTCTGTTTTTTGGGTCAAAATTTCTAATTTTTGGGCCTCACTCACAGAGAGAATCACTTTCTGCATAACCCGTTGAAATTCCTCCACTTCAATCGGTTTTAACAGATAGTCAACCGCATTCGCCTCCATCGCTTTTTTCGCATAATCAAATTCGCTATAGGCGCTAAAAATAATAATTTTCAGTGCCGGATATTGACGACTGGCTAACGCGGCCAGTTCTAAACCGTCCATAATTGGCATTTTAACATCCGTCATCATAATAGAAACGGATTCCGCCTCCAGAATCCTCTTCGCCTCTTCTCCATTGGCAGCTTGTAAAATTGATAGAGGATACTCATATTTACGGATTAAAAAACTGATTCCTTCTCTCTCTTCCCGTTCATCATCCACCAACAATATCTTTATCATAGAAGAAGCCCTTTCCGTCTCTAATCCCAATGGGATGCTATGCCTGCTCTATAAAACGTGTTTTATTTATTTATTTATTATAATACTGATGCAATGATAATAGCAGCTGCTCAGCAATAAATTATAAAATACTGTGCAGCTGCATATCTCTGAGTTTTATAATTGTAATACTTATTTTACTGTTCGATCAGCGTCCACTGGCTTGTCCACCATGTCGTAAGAGTCTCTCCGTATTGCAGCTTATATTCATAGTTTTCCGTGTGAATAGCATAATCTGAATTCCAACGATTCACAAACCTTGTATATCCCTCGGTTGTTTCTACTGACCACTGCGCACTCCAATAAGTATCTGAAACTGTTCCGTGCTCGATATATCCAGTTTGGTTCTCAATATGCATATATTCTCCAGTTTTCACATTTTTTATATGTACATATCCATCAACTGGGTCTAAAATCCACTTTGCATAGTCTGAATCTTCTGGCAATTCGCCATAACACACTTTTTCTTCTTCGGGATCAATATAAGCATACAATCCCGTTTGTCTATTCTGTAAAAAATATTCCGTTTCGTCCGCTTCGTTATATCCATTTTCCGGTTTCCAAACTCGTATGTAGTCTACATACCATTCTTTAGGCCATACATCGTTGTGTGTCCCTGATCCTGCATCTGTATAAATATTAAGAATCATTCCCATTTCATAATCAGGTGAATCATAAATTGTTTTAACTAATTGGTTATCATAATAAAAATTTAAAACAGTAGGAGTCCACTCCATCGCGTAAATATGAAATTCTTCTGTAGGACTTCCTGATGGTACATCATCAGTATTTGACCACCAGGAAGTTAAAAAATCAGGGTCATTCCATCCGTAAGCCGCTGTTCTCCATGTATTGGGCGTACTAAAAAAAGTTTCCAATATATCAATTTCACCTGTTTGTTGAGAATTAAACCAATCATTACTGTCCTGTTGCATTCCAACCATCCACCATGCCTGATGACCGCCTCCACCACAATCAGCCAGTTTAGCTCTCATTTCAAAATAACCATACTGCGTTTTATAGCCATACCATGTATCTCTGTTATGATTATCAGTGGTTCCGCTAAAATTATGAATCCAGCTTTTATCAAATGACATAATTGCTGAAGATTTTACCGTTCCGTCATGTTCTGGACACCATGCCTCCTGATCTTCCGTAATATATTCCACTAAACACCCATTTTCAAAGCGATAATTTCCTTTTGCCGAAGAAGGATCAGAACACCAATGTGGCAAATAGTAATCCGTCCATTTAGTAGAATCCAACTCTGTCCCATTAAATTCTTCTGCAAAATCCAAAATATATCCCTCTTTATTAATTGGATTAGCCGGTATATCTTCCGCGTGTACCTCAATTGGAACTTGGAACACCCAAAATACGCATACAATACCGACTAAAAATTGAATCAGTTTTTCATCCTTTCTCCTCTCCCTCTGCCTGTTTCTGCAGAAACTCCAAAAATTGTTTTACGCCGCCGCCTACTCTTTGCACCCCTTCCGGTCGTTCTCCCGAAACCTCCGATACGTCAAAGAAATCACCTCCTTTGCTTTCTTCCGTCATCATAAAGCTGTCGCTGCCAAATACATTCTGTTCTATACTGACGTATTCGTCTCCCCAAAACGCACACTCCGGCGCTGTTATCTGCGCCCTCTCTCCAATATGACGCAGGATTGCCGCGACGTTGTCGCTCTTGTCGCTGATCCCCACCTCCAAATACTTTGCGTCGCAGGTCGGGGACACCGCCATCCCATGTTGTTCCCCTATTCTTCTTGAAATTTGCAGCAGATCCCGCAGTCCTCCCGTCACCCCATGCCTGTAAAGACGCGTGCGAAGCAACGCAATTTCATTCTCCTGCATAAACAAGCTACTTCCCCGGTCATTGTCTGCCATCAGATCCACCTTGCAATAATTCGGCCTGCAGAATACAATGTCCGTCGGATACTTATAGTGTTCCAACAATTTCCGATGGATCGCATAGCTGATATCATGAATCCTCAGCAGTGTCTCGGTGTCAGGCATTTTCTCTGCAAAAACGACCGGTCTCCCTTTTTCAAAAGAATAGGTAAAAGCGCCTCTCCCAAGCCCCAGGTATAGGTACTTCAATTCTTTTTCGTCAAAATACTGTTCCAGTTTCCCCTGTGCGATATTGTCATACGTCGTCCCACTGATAATCGCCAACACGATCCCTTTCTGCAGCAGCGGTTTCATACGCGCGACAATTTCATCCACCGGTGCCTTTCTGGAGACTACTGCGGTTCCATCCCAGTCAAAAAAAATTGCCTTATACTGTTTCATCCAACTCCCCCTCGCTTTGTCTCTTTGCCGGTACAAAAAGTTCTCTTTTCTCCCAGCTTATCGCCCCGCGTTTTCCATACACGGTAAGATCCAACCCCGTTCCCCGCAAAAGCGCAGCTCTCGTCCCCTCTGCCGTCACTTCGATCTGAAACAGATTTCCCCGATACTCCAACTTGAACCGATAGGACTGCCATTTTTCAGGCAGATACGGTTTCAAATATAATTTTCCCCTATGACAGCGCAATCCCGCGAACCCATTGACAATCGCCTGCCAGGTTCCCGCCATATTGGCCGCATGGATTCCCGCATAGAAGTTATTATGGTAATCATCCAGATCCATTCTAGCCGCCTGCTCAAAATAACGATACGCCTCTTTGGTATAACCGATGTCGCAGGCTACAATTCCGAAAATACAGGTAGATAGCGACGAGTGATGCAGGGTAACCGTCTGGTAAAAATCATAATTTCTTTTGATTTCCTCTTCGGTAAATTTATCGTTGTGCAAATAAAAGCCTAGAATGGCGTCGGCCTGTTTGGACATTCGGTGGCGCATGATAAAAAGCGGGTGATAATTTTCATAGAGCCACGCCCTTTTTTCCGGTGGAATCCTGGATTCGTCCCATGGCTTTCGCATCATGAATCCATCGTCCATCGGATAGATCTGCTTTTCTTCATCATAAGGAAAATACATATTTTCCACAATACTATCCCACTGTGTCAGCTCTTCCTCTTCCAAAGACAGTTTCTCTTTCAGGACCCGATAACAAACCGGGGCATTTTCCTGTAAATATCGAACCGCCGCTGCCGCGTCGCGCAGATTTTCCCTCGCCATCAGATTCGTATAAAAATTATTGTCCACCAGAACATTGTATTCATCCGGCCCTGTCACCGAACAAATACAGTATTTTCCGCCTTTGCATTCTGCAAAGCATCCGACATCCGCCCACACTCTCGCTGTCTCAATGAGAATTTCCGCTCCCATTTCCTTAAAAAATTCCAGATCGCCGCTCACCTGTAAATACAGAGCTACCGCGTAGCTGATATCCGCGTTAATGTGATACTGCGCGGTTCCTAACGGGAAATACGTCGACGCCTCTTCCCCGTTGATGGTTCTCCACGGAAACAGCGCCCCCTTGTCGTGTCCTAAAATTCTCGCCCTGCTTCTCGCTTTATCCAGTGTCCGATATCGGTACTCTAACAGTTTCCTCGCCACTTCCGGCTCCGTGTAGACGAACACAGGGAGTATGTACATCTCCGTATCCCAGAAGTAATGTCCCTCATATCCCTCTCCGGAAAGTCCCTTTGCTCCCATTCCGGTATATCCGTTTCTGCCGGATGACTGTAAAATGTGGAATAGATTAAACCGGATTCCCTGCACAATAGCGGCATTGCCCTCTCCCGTGATCTCAATATCTGCCCTCTCCCAGAACGAGCCCATATACTCTTTTTGTTTGTCCGAAAGCCATACAAAGCCTTTTTCCTGCGCCGCTCTTACCTCGCTTCTCACAAATCCATCCAATTCCTCTCTCGGCATATCAAGGTCCGTGGCATAACAGATGAATTTCTGCAGCGTAATGGATTTCCCCTGCTCCCCCCTCAGAACATAGGTGAGAGAGGCGTCCAGCTCATTTTGCTCCGCTTTGACAGAATATCCCCCGGAAAACGCCGAAGCATAGAGCACATGCGTGCAGGCACACGCCATCGTCAGTTTTGAATTCTGCGTAATCCCCCTGTAATAGATGAAATCCCCCTCAACTGTCAATTTTTCCGGCTCCAGTTTTCTTCCAAACGGCCCGTAATCCACGATGGGATTCGTTTTCCGCGTATGATTTTCCACATTCGCCTGTAATTGGGAATACAGCCGCACCTCTCCGCTGAAATTAAGCGGCGTAATTTCATAAGAAATTGCCATAATATGCTGCATGGCAAAAGAAACAAGTCTCTTGATACAGAGTTTTATCTTTTTTCCCCGCGGAGATCTCCAAATTAGATTTCTGGTGAGTATCCCCGCTTTCATATGCAGCGTTCTCTCGTAGGAAACCGTCTCTCCCTCCAGAAGAGAAAATTCTTCTCCCTCTATAAAGAGTCTTATGGTCTTTAAATTGGGAAGATTTAAGAGCGACTGGCTGTAGAGAGGAGAGCCAAAGTTTGCTTCCCCGTAACGGATTTTTTCACTCTCATAAAATCCATTGACAAAGTTTCCCTCCAATCCCGTATCAAGATCAAAAAAATAACCCTCCTCAAAGGTTCCTCTTGTTCCGAGATATCCATTCGACAGAGAAAACGTGGTTTCATTTCGATAATTATAAGCCACACAGAACTCTGTCTCCGTAATTTTCCACTCCTCGATAGGGTAAATTGGTTGTTTTGTACTATTCATCTTTGTTCTCCATTCCGGACTTTCCAGAAGATCTCCTCATTTTTCAGGAAAGCCAGCAAAAACTCCACCGCATTTGGCTCGAGCGCCGTCTTATACTGCAAAAGGGCCCGCCGCTTCAAATTCTCCTCTCCCCTCTCTGCGCACATCTCCGGAGGCAATCGCAAAATGTATCGTTCTTCCCATCTATACGCTGTTTTTTCCCCGATTCCTCTCGGCGCTCCAAAGAACAGCGTCCCACGCCCCGGCCAGCTTTCATCCCCCTCACAGGAATGAATGAGTCCGCAATAGACATCCGGCGAGTACCCGCTCTCCTCCTTTAACTCTCCCAAAATCTCATACAAAAACAGGCAAAGCGCCGCGTGATCGCCGTGAGTGTCAAATTCAGAAGTCGTAAAAATATGCTTCGGCCTTTTTTCCGCAACAATCTGTTTCAGATCCTCTTTAAACTCTTTTCTACAATAAAGCGCCGGCGTCTGATATTTTTGAGTGTGATAATCCCGCTGCTCCGGCAGCGCATAGGTATGATTGGAACAGGACGACAGATGCACCCGCTCTGCATTTTTTTCTTCATAAAGCCGCATCAGAAAGCTGTCCTCTGCCGGCATACCGGTATCTGCGTATCCCATAAAAATCAATTGCGACGGCGCTATTTTCAGCTGTCCGCAACCGCGAATACTCTCTCTTAAGCGCTTCCGGGCCTTCGCGTGGTCGCTGCATTCATAATCCCCATTGGTCGCCATTACCACAGTAACCGGTACCCCGCAGTGCTGCGCCTCATACAGGAGTCCCCCCGCCATTAATATCTCATCATCCTCGTGGGGAACCAGAACCATCACACTTCCAAACTCCTTTGTTATTTCCAGATTTTTCATCTCCCTCTCCCCGTCAGCCTTTCACCCCTCCTGCCGCCACGCCTGCGATGATATACTTTTGCATGAAAAGATAAAAAATCATCAGAGGAGCCACTCCCAGCATCAGCATGGGGAAAAGGGCCGTCCAGTCGGTTGAAAACTGTCCGATATTCCGCGTCACTTCCTGCAAAATCACATCCTTTTCTCTGCTCTGCAAAAACAGGAGCGGAGTCATAAATTCATTCCACACATTCAGCGTCACCAGAATCACCACAGTTGATACTACCGGTTTCAGCAGCGGCAGAACGATTACAAAAAACTTTCGGACAACCCCGCACCCATCAATAGCCGCCGCTTCTTCCAATTCCCTGGGAATCGTTGATTCCACAAATTCTTTAAAAAGGAAAACCGCCTGCGGGGTATTGATTGCAACATCAACCAAGATCACCGCAAAAAGAGTGTTCATCAGCCCGAACCCTTTGACGATGCGGTATAAGCTGATAATGTTCATCTGAAAGGGAACGGTCAGCCCCGCCAGGAAAAGTAAAAATACTGCTGAGCTGAGTCCCGATTTTGTCCGGGCCACAGCATATCCTGCCATAGAGCCTAAAACGACAATCAGGAGCACCGCCATAGCCGTAATAAAGAACGTATTGCCAAACGCTCGCGGAAACTGCATATCTTTCCATGCTGTCACATAGTTTTCCATTGCGAGAGAGGTCGGAAGTCCCAGTGGATGGGCTGTCGCCTCCTGCGGTGTCTTTAAGGTTGTCACAATCAAATAATAGATCGGAATAAACCAGATAACCGCAACTATTATCATAATAATTTCTATAATTAATAAATTTATATTTTTCTTTTTCATTGTATCTGATCACTCCATTTCCCCATTAATCGCGTTATCACCGCGCTGATCGTCATGACAATCACAAAGAAACAAACGCCAAACGCGGCTCCTGTGCTGTAGAAGCCGTCAGAAATTCCTCTTTTCATCATTACTGTCATAACTGTCTGTGTGGCGTCGCCGGGGCCTCCCGATGTCATCGAATAGATAATATCAAAAACTTTCATTCCGCCAATCAGTCCTGTCACCACTACAATTTTGACGGACGGGCACATCAATGGTAATGTAATTTTGAAAAAACGCTGTCCTGCACGCGCCCCGTCAATTTCTGCCGCCTCGTAAAGATCCTTTGAAATCCCCTGCAAATTGGCCAGAAAAATAACCATCGCCCATCCTGTCCACTGCCAGACCTGTGTGAGGATAACGGAATATAAGGCCCGATTCGCTGTAAAAAAATTAAATGTTCCAAATCCAAGCTGATGCAGAAGATTATTGATCAATCCTGAATCCGAGGAAGAGAGAATAAAATTCCACAAATATCCCACAATCAGCGCGCTGAACACCGCCGGAAAAAAGAATGCCGCCCGTAACAAATTCCTTGTTTTGAACTTATTATCCAAAACAACTGCAATTGGCAGCCCCAGTATTACCTGGAATCCAGTCAAAAGGATCGCATAAATAACTGAATTGCTTATTGCTTTCAACATTACCGGAGTTTCAAAAACTTTACTATAATTTTTGAAACCGACAAAACTCAGATAAATCGGATTCAAATCTGTATAATCTGTAAAACTATAATAAATAGTAAACAAAAATGGAGTGATACTGAAGATTAAATAAATCACCAATGCCGGTAAAATAAATATATAGAAATATTTACCCAACGAACCTGCCCGCAGTTTTTGTTTTTTGACAATCGCATTCGCGCTTCTCATTTCATTCCGCCTCCTCCGACTCTCTTTTCTTCTTAGAAAAAGAGAGTGCTCTGTGCCGAGCGGCACAGCAGGCACTCTCTTTTTTGTCAATTTTTATTTTTCCAAAAGTTCTTTCACCGCCGCATCTACATTGGATAAGGTTGTGCTCAGATCCTGTGTCCCCAACAGATAAGACTGCATTTCCGTTCCATAGGTCTCATGTGCGCTCGCCGCATCTCCCCATTCGTTCCATGGGCAATAGACATTTCCCGCTTCCAGTGCGCTGGCTGCTCCGTCATAAACTGTCGGCAATTCAAAATCCGCCCCCTCTAAATAAGAAGATCCGCCCTGATTGTCCTGCCAAAATGCTTCTTGTCCCTCGACCGTCGACAATGCCTCAAGAACTTTCATCGCCGCTTCCTTATTCTCCGATGCGCTGTTAACAGCAAATCCGCATCCTGGCCCTCCGATCAGCCATCCCGCGCTTTCCTGTGTCCCGTAGAAAGGCATCATATCAATTTCCAGATCCGGATTTTTGGATTGAATAGCTTCCAGATCCCACGGGCCTGAGCAAAACATCGCCGCTTGCCCTGTCGCAAACTCATCGAGCGCCTGATCGTGATCAATTCCTGTCATATCTGTTGTATAAATTCCCTCTGTGATCATCTCAGACCATTTTTCCAAATATGAGTTCCACACACCATCCAGAGTCGTTTCCCCATTCCTGTATTTTTCTCCGAAATCTTTGCCCTCCGGCGTTGAAAGATATTCCGCAGTTACGAACGCCATAGAATTTTTCAGCATCGGCTCCCACGATTTGAGTCCTGCTGCCAGCGGCGCGATTCCCAGTTCCTGGAATTCTTTGCAGACTGTAATATACTCATCGAATGTTTTTGGCAGTTCAATATTATTTTCTTCAAATAACGCTTTGTTGTAATAAATTCCCTCAAACCAGCTGATTCCCGGCAATGCATAAACACTTCCATCATAGCTGTACACGCTCGTGCCCGCATCGGAATACAAACTCCCCAAATCATCAAGCGATTCCAGATATCCGAGTTTCGCATGTTTTAAACTGGAAGCCGGCGACTCGCAAATAATATCCGGTCCCTCTCCCGCCGAAAGCTGCGTATCCACCACCGTATTGTAATTGGAGTTATCAATAAACTGATACTCAATCTCCACATCCGGCACAGCCGCAGCCAGATAATTCAACAACGACTCCACCGTATCCTCGCTGTTCCAGTAAGTCATACGAATTTTGACTTTTTCTCCACTCTCTGCTGTCGACACTTCTGTTGTCTCCTCAGAAGATGTACTTTCCTTCACGGAGCTTTCCCGCGATGCTGTTGTCTCCGTTTCGGAATTTCCCGAACCGCAGCCTGCTAAAATGCCAGTCGCCAAAGCTGCACTCAACAGTATACTTACCACTTTCTTCTTCATATATTCCCCTTTCCTGCTTCAATATTTCTTCATTCCTCTGTCAACTGCTGTATCCTTAGTATATAAAGAACGTCTCTTTTTAAAAATGAGATATTTTTTTGATTATTAATACTTTTTTTAGATTTTATAGGTTCCGATAAAGCCTATGATTCCTCATTATGGGAGATTCACAGTGCCACTGCACGAAACGCACTGGGCATCATCTGACAGCTTTATTTGCATAAAGAAAAGCCTCAGATCCTTTTCTCTGAAAAGAATCTGAGGCCATCCCGAAATTTTCCTAACGCGACACCTGTTTACACACAGACTGCCTTTAATTTTTGATTCATATCATTCTACAAAGCCGCATTCCAATCACCTGACAGCGACCATATTCCTTTTACGACAATCCCGTGATCGTGCCGTCTCCGTCCACGTCGATGCGCAGCGCCGCCGGCTGCTTGGGCAGTCCCGGCATCGCCATGATCGTGCCGGTCAGTACGACGACAAAGCCCGCGCCCGCAGAGACATACGCCTCCCTGACCGTGATCGTAAAGCCGCTCGGTCTGCCGAGCTTCGTCTGGTCGTCCGAGAGAGAATACTGCGTCTTGGCAATGCAGACCGGCAGGCTGCCGAATCCCAGCTGCTCCAGTCTGTCCAGCTGCTTGCCCGCAGCCGCAGTAAAGGAGACACCGTCCGCTCCGTAAATCTCCCGAGCCACAGCCGCGATCTTCTCCTTGAGCGGAAGCGCGTCCTCATAGAGCGGGTGGAACTGGCTCTTCTTCGTCTCGAGCACCGTGAGCACCTGCTGCGCAAGATCGACGCCACCCCTGCCGCCGTCCGCCCAGACAGTCGCCTTGGCAAACGCGCAGCCGCGCTCCGTGCAGAACTTCTCCACATAGGACAGCTCCGCCTCGGTGTCGGTGGCAAACGCATTGAGCGTCACTACCACCGGAACGCCGTACTTGGAAAGATTTTCAATATGCTTCTCCAGATTGACGATTCCCTTTTCCAGTGCCTCGAGATTCTCCTCCCGCAGCTGCGCCTTCGCGACGCCTCCGTTGTACTTGAGCGCCTGCACGCTCGCCACCAGCACGACCGCGTCTGGCTTTAAGCCGCCCTTACGGCACTTGATGTCAAAAAACTTCTCCGCGCCCAGATCCGCGCCGAAGCCCGCCTCCGTGATGGTGTAATCCGCCATTTTCAGAGCCGCCTTCGTCGCCCGCAGCGAATTGCAGCCATGCGCGATATTGGCGAAGGGGCCGCCGTGCACCAGCGCCGGCGTGTGCTCGATGGTCTGGATCAGGTTCGGATTAATCGCGTCCTTTAAAAGAGCGCACATTGCGCCGGACGCGCCGAGCTCGCCCGCCGTCACAGGTTCATTCGCATAATTATACGCCACGACAATGCGGTCGATCCGGCGGCGCAGATCAGTCATATCCGCCGCAAGGCAAAGAATCGCCATAATCTCCGAGGCCGCCGTGATTACGAAGTGATCCTCCCGCACCGGCCCCTCCATCTTGCCGCCCATGCCGACGACGAGATTGCGCAGCGCCCTGTCGTTCATATCAAGACAGCGTTTCCAGACAATCCTTGTCGGGTCAATCCCCAGCTCGTTCCCCTGATGGAGATGATTGTCAATCATCGCCGCCAGCAGGTTGTTGGCAGAGGTGATCGCGTGAAAATCTCCGGTAAAATGCAGGTTTAAGTCCTCCATCGGAAGCACCTGCGCGTAGCCGCCGCCGGCCGCTCCGCCTTTGACGCCAAAGCACGGCCCCAGAGAAGGCTCGCGCAGCGCCAGAATCACCTTTTTGCCCAGCTGGGAAAAAGCGTCCGCAAGACCGATGCTGATCGTCGTCTTCCCCTCTCCGGCTGCGGTCGGATTGATGGCCGTCACGAGAATCAGCTTGCCGTCCGGCTTTTCGGAGAGACTGTGCAGATAACTCTCGGAGAGCTTGGCCTTATACCTGCCGTACTGCTCCAGATCATCCGCTCCAATGCCCAGCCGCGCCGCGACCTCGGTGATCGGTTCCATTTTAGCTTCCTGTGCGATTTCAATGTCTGTTTTCATCCTGCTTCGCTCCTTTGTTCTGTAGATTGTTTCCAGTGCGGCGCTCCCGCCCGTATACTCCGGCGTGTACGCCTGCTCCGTATATCCCGGCGTGCACGCCCCTCGCCTTCGCTTCGGCTCGGTCGTGGGCTTCGTCCTATCAAGGAACAGCTTCAACCACTCGCTTCCGCGCCAGCGCGGCGCTCCCGGTTAAAATTGTTCCCTGGCACACCTCATTGCTTTCACGCAAACTCCCTCAGCACCAACTCTGTAATGCCGGGGTTCGTTCCCGGGGTGACGCGCAGCACTTTGGGCTCCCTGCCGTAACCGTACTCTTCTTCCACCATGCGGCGGATTCCCGTGCCTCCGTGATAGCCGTGAATGAGGCGCAGCCGGTAGACGGACGGGTGCGCCGCGGCGAGGGCGGCGTCGATCTTCTCCTTGGCCTGTGCCGTCCTGCAGCCGTGCAGATCCAGTTCCACAATCCCTGTTGTCATCAACTCTGTGTCCTCCCGCTCTTCGATGCGCTGTTCCTCAGGACTCCGCCACCCTTCTCACCACGACGGCTCTCTCGCCCTGCTCTCTGTGACGCGCTTCCACCAGCGCCCGGTCGTAAGCGATACAGCCGTGATTATGCCACGGATCATTGCAGTAGAGAATGTCAGCCGCCCCACGCACCGCTCCTGTCTCCTGCGGCATCCCGTCCCCGGACAGGGACGGCTCTCCCTCCCGGTATCCCACGAGCAGCAGACAGTGCTCGTTCGAGACCCATGTGAAAGTACTTCCATCCGGCAGCGTCCACTCCGGCCCCCGGTAGGTGGGTTTCAAATCGATGCTCGTCCAGTAGAGCACCGGCATTCCCTCATCGATCTGCTCCCGCAGCAGCCGTTCCGTCTCCGTCCCCGTCGCGTCCTGCGCCAGATACGGCAGCCCCCTCTCTGTAAAAAGAGCATTCAGTGCCTGCACGAGCACACCCGGATAACAACCAAAAGAGTCCGGATCATACGGACTCCCGGCGAAAAAGAGGTTCGGATCAGGCCCCACCAATCCCTCTTCCCTTCGCTCCATCGGACGCTTCGGCAGATAGCCGTCCACGAACTCGTCCACACTCACCGAAATCCCCAGAAAATGCAGCAGCATGACCGCCGAGACGCTCTCGCATCCCGTCGGCCACCTGTCCGTCTGATCAATATAGGGTACTTCAATCTTTTTTTCTGTCATGTGCGCTTTCATCATCACTTTCCGCGTGTTCCCGAAAAGGACGCCTTTTCCGCCCTGCCGCGATCGCTGTATTTGCGGATTACCATGAGTACAAGCGTCAGAATCGCAATGCAGATAATAAGAGTCAGCCACCAGTTCTTCGTCACGCCCGCAATGATGTATCCGAGCACGCAGACAACAGCCACGATGACTGCATACTGCATCTGTGTCTGCACATGATTCAGGTGGTTGCACTGCGCACCAGCGCTGGACATGATCGTCGTGTCCGAGATCGGCGAAACGTGGTCGCCGCACACCGCGCCGGCCAGCACCGCAGAGACCGCCACGATCATCATCTGCTCATCCACATGGTTGAACATCGAGATGACGATCGGCACCAGAATCGCGAATGTTCCCCAGGAGGTTCCCGTTGAAAAAGCGAGGAAAACCGCGATGCAGAACATAATCATCGGCACGAACACCGCCATGCCGCTCGTAAGCGTCACGGACGTATTGATAAACTCCGAGATACCAAGATTGTCGCCCATCCCCTTCAGCGTCCATGCAAAGGTCAGAATCAGGATGGCCGGAATCATCATTTTGGCACCTTCGGGAAGCGCCTGCATGAAATCCTTGAAGGAAATGACCTTCCGGGGCAGATACAAAAACGCCATAAACACAACCGTAACAATCGTCGCAAAGATCAAACTCATCTCCGCGTCACAGTTTGCAAACGCGTCCACAACCCCTGTCGCGCCGCCGAGAAATCCCGTGTAAATCATGCCGAACACAGCCGAGCCGATCAGCACCGCCATCGGAAGCACGAGATCGATCACATGTCCTTTGACCGTCGCCGCCGCTTTGCGCTCCTCTTCCGCCAGTTCTCTGAACTCCTCCGCTCCCGAGGTAAACAGATCTCCCTTTGCCGCGTTCTCCTCATGCTTTTTCATCAGACCGAAATCCAGATTCGTCGCGATGATAAAGAGCACCATGAAGATCGTCAGCAGCGCATAGAGATTGAACGGAATCGTGCTCAGAAAGAGCTGGAATCCGGTGAGCGAGCTATCCTCCGGCACATAGGAATTGACAGCCGCCGCCCAGCTCGAGATCGGCGCGATAATGCAGACCGGAGCTGCCGTCGCGTCGATAATATAAGCCAGTTTCGCCCTTGAGATTTTGTGTTTGTCCGTGACCGGCCGCATGACGGAGCCGACCGTCAGACAGTTGAAATAATCGTCCACGAAAATCAGGATACCGAGCCCCACCGTCGCAAAGAGCGAGGACTTGCGGGTCTTTAAATGTTTGGAAGCCCAGCTGCCATAGGCCGCCGTTCCGCCGCACTTTGACATCAACACAATAATCATGCCGAGCAGCACGTCGAAAATAATAATATTCAGATTAATACTGCCCGTCATCGTGGTAAACAGCGTGTCAAACGTATTCCACGGTGCAAAATTCGCGCTGAACAGCGCGCCCAGAAGCACACCGCAGAAAAGCGAAAGGTACACCTCTTTCGTGATCAGCGCGAGCGCAATCGCGAGCACCGGCGGCACAAGAGACCACCATGTGCCGAAAAACATACTGACAGTTTCCATATCTCCATTCTCCCCTCTGTCTCCGGCGTTTCCGGCCTCTTCTTCCGCGCCTCTCCCCCGCGGGCCGGTGCAGCCTTCCCTGCATTCTGTTCCGCCGCCCTCTGCCGCGGCGCGCCATGGAATTTCCTCCGCCGGACTATTTTTCCTACTATTCTACACTGTGATACGCTAAATGGAAACTGTTTTCTCTTCATTTCACCGGCAAATGGCAACAGTTCAGCCAGCCGAGAGCGCCAGATCATGCGCAAAGGCAGCCGCGAAGCGTATGATTTATTCCTCCTGCGTGTACGCCAGCGCACACCGCACAGCCCTGCGCCAGCCTTTTAACAGTTCCTCTCTCTTTCCTGCTTCCATTTTCGGCGTAAATGTGCGCCCCAGCTGCCAGTTTTCACGGATTTCCTCCCGATTCTTCCAGTAGCCGACTGCCAGCCCCGCCAGATACGCCGCGCCGAGCGCCGTCGTCTCGATACATTTGGGCCGCAGCACCTGCGTTCCGATCAGATCCGCCTGGAAATTCATCAGGAAATTATTGGCGCTCGCACCGCCGTCCACCTTCAGACTCGCCAGCGCAACGCCCGCATCCTCCTCCATCGCGCGGATCACATCAGCGGACTGATAGGCGATCGATTCCAGCGAGGCCCGGATGAAGTGCTCCTTTTTGCAGCCTCTGGTCAGGCCCACCACCATCCCTCTGGCATACTGATTCCAGTAGGGCGCTCCCATTCCCGCGAATGCCGGCACAATATACATTCCCGCCGTATCGCCCACCTCGTCGGCATACTCCTCGGATTGTGACGCCTTGCGGATCATACGCATCTCATCGCGGAGCCACTGCACCACCGCACCGCCGACGAAGACGCTTCCCTCCAGGGCATACTCGGGCTGCTCCGTATCGGAGGCCGCCACCGTCGTCAGCAGCCCATGCGCGGAGGTAATCGCCTGTTTGCCCGTGTTCATCAGCAGAAAACAGCCTGTTCCATACGTATTCTTGACATCGCCAGGGGAGAAACAGCACTGACCGAACAGCGCGGCCTGCTGATCTCCCGCCGCCCCTGCAATCGGAATCCGCCCGCCCAGCACCTTCTCATCGGTATAACCGTAAATACGGCTGCTCGGCAGCACCTCGGGCAGAATCTCCGGCGGAATACGCAGAAGCGCGAGAAGCTCTTCATCCCATCGCATCGTGTGTATGTTAAAGAGCATCGTCCGGGAGGCGTTCGTGTAATCAGTCACATGAATCTGTCCGCCGGTCAGATTATAAATCAGCCAGCTATCCACCGTTCCGAAGCAGAGTTTGCCCTGCTCCGCCCGCTCCCGAGCTCCCTCCACATGGTCGAGAATCCACGCTATCTTCGTTCCGGAGAAGTAGGCGTCCGGCACCAGTCCCGTTTTTTCCCGGATCTTCTCTGCCTGCCCCGCCTCCTGCAGCGCATCGATCTGCGCCGCCGTGCGCCTGCACTGCCAGACAATCGCTTTATAAATCGGACGCCCCGTCTCCCTGTCCCAGAGAATCGTCGTCTCGCGCTGGTTCGTAATTCCGATCGCCGCAATATCTCCCGCCGACGCGCCGATCTGCGCCATCGCCTCCATCGCCACCGCATACTGCGACGACCAGATTTCCATCGGGTCGTGTTCCACCCATCCCGGCTGCGGGTAACACTGTGTAAATTCCTTCTGTGCCATACTGACGATCCTGCCCGCATGATCGAACAGAATACTGCGCGAGCTCGTCGTCCCCTGATCGAGTGCCATGATATATTGTGCCATTGTAATCCCCATTCCGGAGCGATCTTTGCGACGGGCGACGCAAATGTCCAATTTGCGTCTGCCATCTATAGCAAAATCTTTGATTTTGCGTTGTGATTTGTGACGCTCCGACACAAATCTATCCTCTTTCGCCCTTATTGCTTCCCCACGCTTCTCGTGGCGACGAGATCCACGCCAAGACCCGCGAGATTCCCCGCCACCACGTCGCCGAGTTCCACCGGCGCGCTCACGCACAGCGCGTTAATGGCCCTCATGCAGTCCATGACGCTCTCCTTCGGAATATTGCCTGCTGTCTTTACCGGTACGACAGGGAGCACGCCCCCCTCGACGCGCACCGTGCTCGTCACCGTCCGGACCGGATGCGTTACCTCGCTGGCCGCATACTCCTTCCCCCGCGGGCAGGAATTCCCGGTAATCTCCAGCGTTCCATCCTCATTCTGTATCACCGTGACCTGACATCCGATCGGACAGCGGATGCAGGTCAGTTCTGTTGTTTTGCTCATAGTTTACTCCCGTCTGCTTGTTCCACCCGAATACTAATCTCACACCCCTGCGGCAGCGCTTCCAGCTCTGTTCTTTTCAGAATAACCTGCTCCATCTCGCCGGGTGAGAGGATGCGCTTTTTCAGGTTGCGCAGCCTCTGTCCTCCCGCCTCCACCACAATCGCCGCGTCCCGGTAGACATTGTCCACGCGGAACCGGATGAGCTGTGTCCCTTCCATATAAGAGAGGCGAAGCGTGGATGGAACCGTGTAACGCACGCCCGCTCCTGTCGTCAGGGAGCACACACGCGTGTCAGCGGTATCAGAGCCTTCTCCTGACACCGCCCCCGTGCATTCCGGCACCGTAATGTCTCCTGCCCTCCTGTTCGCATAGGCTGCGGCGCAGCGCCCCGCCGCCTTCGCCTCCTCCGAGACGTAATCGACGAGATCATGGACATGAAGCACATTGCCGCAGGCAAAGACGCCGCTTACATTGGTCTCCAGAGATTCATTGACAACAGGTCCGTTCGTGACCGGAGAGAGTTCCACGCCCAACAGCCACGAGAGCTCGTTCTCCGGCAGCAGGCCGCAGGACAGCAGCAGCGTGTCGCATTCATACGTCTCCTCCGTCCCCGGAACCGGCTTTCTGTCCGGGCCGACCTGCGCAATGGTAACCGCCTCCACGCGCTCCTTTCCTCGGATATCCACCACGGTATGACTGAGCCTGAGCGGAATCCCGAAATCGTCGAGACACTGGACAATATTGCGCTTGAGCCCGCCGGAATAGGGCATCAGTTCCGCGACAGCCTTGACCTTTGCCCCCTCCAGCGTCATCCGGCGCGCCATAATCAGGCCGATGTCGCCGGACCCGAGGATCACGACCTCATGGCCGGGCATTCTGCCCTCGATATTGACGAACCGCTGCGCCGTTCCCGCCGAATAGATCCCCGCCGGGCGGTATCCCGGAATATTCAGCGCGCCGCGCGGCCTCTCCCGGCAGCCCATCGCGAGGATCACCGCGTCCGCCGTCACCGTAAAAATCCCCTCTTCCCCGCTCATCGCGAGGATGCGCTTCTTCGGCGGTAAAGGTTCGACGCCTGCGGAGTCTTTTCCACCGGGGGCTTCTTTTTCCAGAGAGATATCCACCACAATCGTATGAAGCAGGCAGGGAATTTCCTCCTCCTTCACCCGCTGAATAAACCGCGCCGCATACTCCGGCCCCGTCAGCTCCTCTTTGAACGTGTGGAGTCCGAAGCCGTTGTGAATGCACTGGTTCAGAATCCCGCCCAGCGCGTCGTCGCGCTCCAGAATCAGAATCTCCTGCGGCTCCACCCCCGCCTCTCTCGCTGCCAAAGCGGCTGCCAGCCCCGCCGGCCCGCCTCCTATCACTGCTATTTTCACCTGTCTGTCCATTGATTTCACCCTGTTTTCCTGCGATACTCTTCCTGCCCGCGCACTCTGCCACTCCCCGTGGATTGACGCCCTGTCCTGCTCTCTCCTGCACACTCTGTCCCCGGACTTCCGCAAAGGATGGCATGTAGACTTCCGCCCATCCGCGCACTCTGCCTGAGACTGTGTCACTGCACTTCGCTCTGCTTCGTTGTACCTTCCAGCAGTTCCGATCCGGGATCATTCTTGGTAATCTCCCCGATATCGACGCCCAGCTCTCTGGCGAGAATCTCCATCTGCTTCGGCGTACAGAACCCTGCCTGACAGCGTCCCATTCCGGCGCGCACACGGCGCTTGATCCCATCCAGCGTCGTCGCTCCCACCGGCCTTCTGATCGCATCCACGATCTCCCCCTCGGTGACAAGTTCGCAGCGGCAGACCACATTTCCATAGAGCGGATTCTGCTCGATCAGACGCTTTTTCGCCGCCGGATCCGAGAGCTGCATGCAGGGAATTCCCTGCCGTTTCGCCTGGAAGTTCTTTTTCTCCGGCGCGGGAGTTCTCTCCTGAATCAGTGCCGCCACATACTCCCCGATCGCCGGTGCGCTCGTGAGGCCCGGCGACTCGATCCCCGCCGCGTCGTAGAAGCCCGGCGCATCCTCCGCCTCACCGATCAGGAAATCGTCCCCATCCTCATGGGCCCGCAGTCCGGCAAACGAGGTGATGACCTGCCGCGCCGGAACCGCTCCCGCTGAAAGCCCCGCTTTGGCAATCACCTCTTCCAGTCCTGCCGCCGTCGTGTTCACGCCCTCCTTGTCCCCGATATCCTCGGAAGTCGGCCCGATCAGCAGATTACCGTGCACCGTCGGCGTCACCAGAATGCCCTTGCCCATCACAGTCGGACATTGGAACACCGTCGCGTTAACGAAGCCTCCCGTCTTTTTATCCAGCAGGAGATACTCGCCCTTGCGCGGGGTGATGTGAATCTTCCGCGCGCTCACCATATTGTGAATCGTATCTGCGTAAACGCCAGCCGCATTGACAACGCTCCGCGCCTCGAAGGTCCCGCCGCTTGTCGTAAGCCGGTAGCGGTAATCAGCCTCTCCGGAATCTGCCCCGGAAAGCGCATGTTGCGCCGCCTCCGCACTGTCGGCCGCTTCACCGGAAGGCGCAAGACGTTCAATGCTCTGCACCTCGGTGCGGAAGAAAAATTCCACACCGTTTACGTTCGCGTTCTCCGCCAGCGCCACCGTCATCAGGAAGGGATCGACGATCCCCCCGGTCGGCGCGTAGAGCGCCGCCGTGACCGTCTCATTCAGATTCGGTTCCAGCGATCGGGCCTCCTCACCCGAGAGAATCCGCAGTCCCTCCACACCGTTGGCAATCCCTTTGTCATAGAGCTTCTGCAGCCGCTCCCGATCCTCCGGCGCAAACCCGAGCACAATTGATCCGTTTCTGCGGTACGGGAAATCCAGTTCTTTCGAGAGTCCCTCGAGCATACGGCTGCCGCGGATGTTCATCTGCGCCTTCCGGCTGCCCGGCTCCGCGTCATATCCTGCATGTGCAATGCCGCTGTTCGCCTTGCTCGTCCCCTCGCAGACGTCGGACGCCCGCTCCAAGACCGCCACGCTCCTCTCCCTGCGCGAGAGCTCCCGCGCAATGGCGCAGCCCGTCACGCCCGCGCCGATAATAATGATGTCATATTTCTTCGTCATATTGTCTCCGCTCCTCCGGAATCCGACAGACGATCCGCTCTGCCGGTCCGGTTTATTCAGTTCATTTTTTTATTATTCCGACATTATTTATCCTATCATTTTGGGGGTGGGTTGTAAATAAATTCCGCCTCTCCGGACTCTATTAGGAAAACAAATCCAACAAACACAGAAACAGATTTTACTCCATTGAACCGCCGCCAGTTTACAGACGTTTTAGAAACTCTTTCTTTTTTCATCAGGAACCCGAAACAGTTTTGACATATTTTTCCTGTAAGATACATCTCATAGAACCGATCCGGTTCTTTCACATAGAGACTCATATTTTTCCCCTTGTCTGAGCGCTTTTTGCTCAGACTGTGCCGGAACTTCCATGAAGATGGTTTTCCGGCTGCTGGCAGAACGCCGCGCAGGCGGTTCTGTCACGCAGAATCGAATCGGAGCTGATTGTCTCCGATTCACATTTCAGACAATGCTACCCGGCATTCGTTTGAAATTTTCTACCTCCCTCTACATAGAGCGGCCGCGTCAATGACGGACTCGTTGGCGCGGCTGCTCTTTATTTCTGTAAAAACAAATATTCGTACTTTCGTCTCTGTTCCATGAGAATATCCCGGACTCGCATTTTTTCCCGTGCGTCGTAATACGGTTCTTCTCCCAATATCTTCTCTACTGCCTCAAAATCATAGGAAAACCGCAGCCTGGACCCATACAGTGACTCCGCCACCTCCAGCTGTTCCTCAAAATCGCGGCAGACCGTCTTCGCAGACACAGTCTCTATCAGCCCGTAAATATCCTCCCCCATCGGATAATCCATCGCTGTATCCGCCAGCAATGCCGCCCCATTGTCAAAAATCGGACAGTAATGATACCCTCCCGTTTCATCCTGCAAGACCGCTATATTATGCATATGCCTGTCTTCATTAAGAAACAGCGCGTCTACGGCAAACAGATCACACAAATATGGACCGAATTCCCGAAGTCCCGTCATGCGAACAGCCTGTTCCACCAGAAACGTCATCCGCTCTTCGATCCCCTGTATCTGAAAAATACTCTCATACAGACTCCTGCCACAGAAATTATGAAACAAACGCTCCAGCGTAAGCATCTGCCAACCGTCCGGCAGGAAATTTCTGCTCCTGCACCCCCGATATTTTTGCGATTTATATCTCATTTCCTCTGTCTCATATAAAATATAGCGCTCCGTTTCCAGAGAAGAGTATTGTAAAAGCCGGGACACTGTGTACTCTGCCAGCCCCTCATAACCTGTATAATCCGCCTTATACCAGTATCCCTCTTTTTCCCATTTCAATTGATTTCCTTTCGAAGATCTCCTATCATTTGTCTTGACGTCACTCTCCAGCAATGTGACCATCGCCGCCTCCTATTCCTCAATCGCGATCCAGTACTCATCCTCCGCCATTCTCCCCTTCGTCTTTCGAATAATAAGAAGAGGGTCATAGAAAGGGAGATTGAGTTCCCGCAGCATAAGTTTCATCTTATCCCTCTGGCGCGGAAAGCAGCGGGATTCCAGAAACTCTGTATACTCCTGATACGTCGGATTTTCATTTCTGCCAAAAGCACGGCTGATAACATCCCTTGTAAAATTCCAGATCTGAATTCTCTCGTTCTGTTCATCCACGTCAATCACAGTACACAAAATATTACCGCGCAGATACCTCATCCGAAGAGGATACTTTCTGGGTGGAATCCTCCAGTACTCTTCCGTCTGCGGTTCCTCCCGCAGTATTGTCAGAAGCGGTACAATCGGCCCGGAAACCGGCTTTTTGGATCTCTCCCATCGCTCTACCGTCTTGACAGAACATCCCGCCAGTTCTGCCAGCTCCCGCTGCGTCAAATTCATGCGCCGTCTCGCCGCCTTGATCTCCGCCCCTGTCATCTCCCTGGGAAACGCATAGTCCATACCCCATACCCCCTGTACCTGCCTTCTGCCTGAGAAAATTATATCATAAAGATACCCCTCAAAATAAGGGTAAAATATTATGTTTTTACCCTTATTTTGAGGGATTTTCTAAAAAAGAGCGTATAACATTACCAAAAAGGCGGTTCTGCCTCTTCCGCAAAACCGCCTTCCCTCTTTTACCTCTTGCTATTTCTTATCTCTCACTGCTTCCCAAGTGACGATATCTCTTTCACCGATTCCCATGTAACGATATCTCTTTCGAAGCCGCACCGGCAAATTCTTCTTTTCCGCCCAGTGCAGTCGAATGGCAGTCCCTTCCAAAACCTTTAAAAACAAAAGCACTTTGCGCTCATCCCCTACTGTCTCACCAGATGATACAGCCGCGCCGCGAAATCACCCGGCTCATTCGTCACCAGCAGGCCGCACTGCATCAGCTCATCGCCATAGAGTACGCTGTTCCGGACTGTCGTGACCACGCCGCTTCCCGAAGCCGCAGTGCCTGCTGCCTCCGCCACAGTCTGTCCGCTTTCTTCTACCGTATCCGCCGCGCTCTGTCCGTTCGCCTTCGCCGCGTCCGCCTCTTCTTTCTGCTGTACCTCTCCGGGCGTCAACGCCACGCGCTCCACTGCATACGCCGCGTCCGCCTCCAGCCCTTTCAGGCGGATAATCCGGCTGTGCTGATTCGGACGGCCCAGCACCTGCACGAAGGTGACGAGCGCTTCCGATTTATCCTTGGCGACGACGAGATAGCAGTCGTACGGCTCTCTGTCATCCCATGAGTGCACGCGGTAGTAATCCCCCTCCGCCATCAGCATATGGTACTTGTGATAGAGCGCCACCTGTCCCGGAATCTGCGCCCTTTCCTCCTCAGGGATTTCCGTGATATCCATCTCATAGCCGAACGTCCCCGCCAGCGCCACTGCCGCACGGGTCGCCATCGAAGTCTCGCGCCCGGTCATCCCGTACGGGGAATCCGCGATATGCGCCCCCATCGTCGAGAGCGGGTAGCAGAGCGCCGTTCCCTCCTGAATCCGCAGGCGCTCGATCGCGTCATTGTCATCCGAGCACCAGATCTGCGGGCTGTAATAGAGCATGCCGGGATCAAAACGCGCGCCGCCGCCCGAGCAGTTCTCCAGCAGCAGATCCGGGAATTCCGTCACCAGCCTCTCCTGAATCTCATAGACGCCCAATACATACCGGTGGAAGAGCTCGCTCTGCTGATCCGCAGGCCATGCCGCGCTGCCGATATCGCTCAGTTCCCGGTTCATGTCCCATTTCACATAATCAATCGGAGCGCTGCGCAGAATCCGCGCCACGGATTCGTAAGCGTGCTCCCGTACCTCTTCTCTCGAGAGATCGAGCACGTACTGCTGACGGCTCTGTGTCGCCTCTCTGCCCCCGATCTGCAGCGCCCAGTCAGGATGCGCACGGTAGAGATCGGAGTCCGGAGAGATCATCTCCGGCTCGAACCAGATTCCAAATTTGAGTCCCAGCTTCTTGACCTCTTCAACGAGATGCGGCAGACCGCCGCGCAGTTTCTCTTCGTTCACCGTCCAGTCGCCCAGCGAAGAGTCGTCATTGTTCCGGTGTCCGAACCAGCCATCGTCCATGACGAGCATCTCGATCCCGGTTTCTTTGGCCGCCCGCGCCAGTTCCAGCAGCTTATCGGTGTCAAAATCGAAATACGTCGCCTCCCAGTTGTTAATCAGCACCGGACGCAGCTCGTGCAGATATTTGCTGCGGATCATATGATTTCTGTAAAAATCGTGGAACGACCGCGTCATCTGCCCCAGTCCCTGCGCAGAGTAGACGAGCACCGCCTCCGGCGTCTGGAACTGCGCGCCGGGCTCCAGCTTCCACGCAAAGTCCTCCTCATTGATGCCCATCGCCATCCGTACCATATCGAACTGCGACAGCTCCGCCAACGCCTTGAAGTTGCCGGAATAGACGAAATGCATCGCGTACGCCTCTCCATTCTCCTGCGTCGTCTCCGGCGTCACGAGAGCCAGGAACGGATGCTCCTGATGGCTCGATTTTCCACGGATCGTGGAGACGAGCTGCGTGCCGTACTGCACCTTATTTCTCTGGATCTGTCTCTCTCTCGCCCAGCCTCCGGTCAGCGTCATCATTTCAAAACCGCGGTTGTCCATATCGAGGCAGGCGCTGTACGCCTTCTCCACGGTCAGTGTTTCCTGCCCGCCGTTCTCGATCCGCGCGCTGCGCGTAATCACATCCTCAGCCGCAAACACGGAGTACAGCAGCACCACCCGGAGAGAGAGCACGGAATCCTCACAGACAAGGCTGAGCGTCTCCACCTCCTGCTCCGTGCCGAAGGAAGCCGGAAGCCCCTTCAGCGCAGGTTTTCCTTTCGTGATCGTGTGAGAGACATAGTGAAGCTCCGCTCCCCTTTGTCCTCCCACATTCCTGATATCGAGGCAGCTCTTGCGGTAATCTCCGATTCCCCCCGTCGGATATTCCGCCGGGAAAGAGTCGAGAAACGCCGCCTTCTCTCTCTTGTACACTGAAGGCGTAAAGGGCGGCTCCTGCGTCCGCAGCAGATATCCCCCGCAGGGATGCGTCAGCTTTTTTCCATAGTAAAGATGTCCGACATATCCCTCCTGCGTCAGTCCGATCAGATACGTCGTCCGATCTGTATCGAGTTTGAAAATCCCCTGTTTTTCATCAAATAAAATCGCCATAGCCCGTTCCTTTCCTGTATTTGTTCCCTATTGATTCCGGTTTTCCGCGCCCTTGCCTGCAGGACTTCCGACCGGCAGAAGCGCAGGGCAGTTTTCTTTACTTTATTACATTTATCAGGATTTTTCTATGTCATTTTGACAACTGCTATGGTATTTTTGTAAGGCAATTTGACCGCAGTCTCTTCTCCTTTGCTTTTTTCCTATGGACGAAAACAGCGCCGGGGTGTAAATTAAGTAGATAGGAGTTCTCTGCGCAATCGAATCGCCTCTGTCCGCCTGCCCATGGCCGGTTTGCGGACGATCGAAACGGCGCGGAGACCATAATATACCTTCATAAAAGGGGACCGCGCATCAAAAGCGGGAAAGGAGCATACCCATGGTTCTGGAACGATTCAAACAGCTGGAGTTTTACCGCTGTCCCAAGTGCGGCGCAGTCGTGCAGATGCTTCACTCTTACGGAAGTAAGGTGATGTGCTGCGGCGCACCGATGGAGCGCCTCGTGCCGAATACTGTCGAGGCAGCGCATGAAAAGCATATTCCGGTCGTGACGCAGGTCGGCACGCACATCAACGTCCGCGTCGGCACGGCAGCGCATCCGATGCTCAAAGAGCACTATATCGAGTGGATCGCCATTCAGACGAGAACCGGCGAGTACAAGCGCTATTTCAAGCCCGGTGATAAGCCCGAGACCACATTTGATCTGAACGGCGGCGTGCCGCTTGCCGTCTACGCCTACTGCAATCTTCACGGCCTCTGGATCGCAAAGCTGCCGCTGGAAGAGAAAGTATAAAGAAAAGAGGATGCCTATGCCCTGGATCACCGACAATATCGACACCACCTCTACTGCTGATCTCGCCTGCGGAGCGACCGCATACCTACGCCGCGGCGAAGGCCGTCTCCTTAAATCCGGCGGACTGTGGATCTATGACAATGAGATCGACCGCGTGGAGGGATCCTGTGACAACGGTGATATTCTCTCCGTCGCGGACTACGACGGCTATTTCCTCGGCTACGGCTTTTACAACGGCCGCTCCAAAATCCGCATCCGCATGCTCTCCCGCCGGAAAGAGGATATCATTACCCCCGCTTTTCTGACGCAGCGCGTCCGCGCCGCCTGGGAGTACCGCAAGAAGGTAATCGATGTCGGCAGCTGCCGCGTGATCTTCGGCGAGGCGGACTTTCTCCCCGGGCTGACCGTGGACAAATACAAGGATATCCTCGTCGTCGAATCTCTCGCGCTCGGCATCGACCGCTTAAAACCGATCCTGCTGGCCGCTCTCGTGCGCGCGCTCGCCTCTGACGGCATTCCGGTGCGCGGCATTTACGAGCGAAGCGACGCCAAGGTGCGTGAGAAAGAAGGCATGGAGCGTTTCTGCGGATTTCTCAGCGATCCCTTTGAGACAAAGGTACAGATCATGGAAAACGGCGTCCGTTATCTCGTCGATGTGGAGAACGGTCAGAAAACCGGATTTTTCCTCGACCAGAAGGAGAACCGGCGCGCCATCCAGCGTCTGTGCCGTGGTGCGGACGTTCTCGACTGCTTCACGCACACCGGCTCTTTTGCCTTAAACGCCGCAATCGCAGGCGCGGCGCATGTGACCGCCGTGGACGCCTCTGATCTCGCCGTCGCACAGGCCCGGGAAAACGCGGCTCTCAACGGCGTGGAGGACCGCGTCGACTGCCTCTGCGCCGATGTCTTCGATCTCCTGCCACAGCTGGCGCAGGAGGGACGGCGCTACGACGTTGTGATTCTGGATCCGCCCGCCTTCACGAAATCCCGCAGTTCCATCAAGGCTGCCGCCCGGGGATACCGCGAGATCAACCGGCGCGGCATGGCGCTCGTCAAAGACGGGGGATTCCTCGCGACCTGCTCCTGTTCGCACTTTATGGATCCGGAGCTCTTTGCCAGAACCATCGCAGAGGCCGCCCGCGACGCACACAGGCGCCTGCGTCAGGTAGAATTCCGCACACAGGCCCCAGACCACCCGATTCTCTGGGCGTCGGACGAATCGTACTATCTGAAATTCTATATTTTTCAGGTGTGTGAGGAACGGTAAACGACGGGAGCGCTGCCGCTGACTGACCCTGCAATAAGATTTTATATCGTTCAGGCGTGCAAAAAGAAACAATCGCACAGTCCCGATGCAAGCGTCATCTTGCGGATGACGCTTTTTTTCTGTTTTCCTTCTGTTTTCGTTCCAGTCAGACGGCAGCCTGCTATTTCCGCCAAAACCGCCAAAACTTCCCTGCGCCGCATACAAATCGCTTGCAGTGCGGCGCAAAAAGTAGTATTTCATAAGTACGGCACAACGATCCGCCATGACTGCCATAATCCGGACAGGCGTCATGATGCAGATATGATCTGTGCAGACGTCATGTTGCGGGTAGCATTATCATCTGCGCAGACTCCAGCGCACGATCATCATACAGTGAAACAAGGGGGAATGACTCCATGAAACTTTACTTACTTCGTCACGGCGAGACCGCCGTCAACAAAAAAGGCGGCATTTTCCAGGGACAGATCGAGGTTCCGCTGAATGATGCCGGTATCGCGCAGGCACAGGCGGCACATGATGACTTTGTCCGGCGCGGCATTCTTTTTGACAAGGTTTACTCCAGTCCGCAGGGTCGCGCTCTGCACACGGCACAGCTGGCCTCCGGCTGGGACCGCAGCCGCATTCTGACGGACGATCGCCTCAAGGAACAAAGCTTCGGCCCGCTCGAAGGCAAAACGTGGGACTGCATGGAGCCTTCCAAATTCCACGCGCTGATGTGCGACGCCGGCAATTACGTCCCGCCCGCAGGCGCGGAGAGCATCCTCCATCTGGTACAGCGCTGCTCCTCCTTTCTCGAGGAAATGCGGCGCACCCGGCCCGCCGATACGATTCTCACCGTCTGTCACGGCGGCACGATCCGCGCAATGCTTGTCACTCTGCATGCACTCGATCTGGACACCTTCTGGCAGCCACCCGTCGGCAACTGCGCGTGGTATGAACTGACGCTGGAGGACGGCCGCTTTTCCATCACCAACCACAGCCGCGGTTCGGAACTCCCGATGGGCGATGTTCCGGAAAAGGTCGCAGACCTGATGGAGCAGGCGTAGACGCCCGCACCACCATTCTCAGACTCAGACAGAAAAGAATCCTGAAACTATGCCCGACACCATAGTTTCAGGGCGGCAGTTTTGTGAAGGAGCGTTACAAGACTATCGCACCGCAGCCGGAAACCGCCTTTGCAAATGTCCCGGCGCGCTCTGGCGACCCACGCAAAGAACGCTCCGGCAGGGAGAGACTCATGGAACAGGATATGACACAGGGCAGGCCGCTGTCCATTATACTCAGATTTACCATTCCGCTGATCATCGGAAATGTGTTTCAGCAACTCTATAACATGGCCGACACCATCATCGTGGGGCGGTTTGTCAGCGCGAACGCTCTGGCCGCCGTCGGATCGACCGGAACCATTATGTTCCTCCTGATCGGCTTCTCACAGGGCATCACCGCCGGTTTCTCCGTACTGACCTCACAGCGGTACGGAGCAAAGGATATCGACGGCGTGCGCCGCAGCGTCGCCAACGGGATTCTGCTTGCCCTGCTCGCCACCATTCTGCTGACCGTGATCAGTGTGCTCGGCATGCGCCCTCTCCTGCGACTGATGAATACGCCGGAGGATATTTTTGACGACGCCTACACCTATATCGTTCTGATCAGCGCGGGGATGATCGTCAACATTTTTTACAACCTGTTCTCCTCCTATCTGCGCGCGATCGGCAACAGCCAGGTGCCGCTCTTCTTCCTGGTCTTCTCGGCCTGCCTGAACGTCGCTCTCGATCTGCTCTTTATCATCAATTTCCACATGGGAGTGGCGGGAGCCGCCGTTGCGACGAATCTCTCCCAGGGGATTTCCGCCGTGCTCTGCCTCTTCTACATTTATAAAAAGGCGCCCGCCCTCGCGCCGGAACGCACGCACTGGCGTCTGAACGGGCAGGACAGCCGCCACCAGCTCTCCATGGGGATTCCCATGGCGTTTCAGTTCGCCATCACCGCATCCGGCACTATGATTATGCAGGCTGCCATCAATCTGTTCGGCTCGACGGCAGTCGCCTCTTTCACCGCGGCGAGCAAGCTCCAGAATCTCGTCACCCAGGGGATGATCGCGATGGGGCAGACCATGGCCAGCTACGGCGGACAGAATTACGGAAAAGGCGACTTTGGCCGTCTCAAAGCCGGTGTCCGCGCCGCCCTCCTGTGCAGCGCCGTCTACGCGCTCATCGCCGCCGTACTCGTCTGCCTGTTCCTGCAGCCCAGCCTCGGTCTCTTCTTCTCCGGTGACGTCGATATGGAAGCCATGATGCCCTGGGCCAAGACATATATCTATCTCTGCGCGGTCTTCTACGTTCCGCTCAGCACCATTTTTATTTTCCGCAACATCATGCAAGGCTGCGGATACGGCTTCCTGCCGATGATGGGAGGCGTGGTCGAACTGATCGCCCGTATGGTCGTCGCTCTGATCGCCATGCAGCTTCTGAGCTATCCGCTGGCCTGCTTCTGCGATCCCGCGGCGTGGGTCGGCGCGGCGGTCTTTACCGGATTTTCCTGGAAGTATATTGCGAAACAGATTGAAAAACGTCTGGCGGCGCGACGCGAATCCCCGACGGTCTGAGGCTCCGGAGTATCGGACTCCCTGCGTTTATGTGCCAGCCGGAGCGTCGAATTCCCTGCGTTTATGTGCCAACCGGTGTGTCGAGTTCCCTGCGGTTATGTGCCAGCCAGTGTGTCGAACTCCCCGCATAATGTCCTCTCCGGCGGACAAAAGCTCCGCAGAAAGGCGATGATATGAATCAGATGACCTTATTTGAACAGAACGTTCCGCAGCCTCTGGCCGCAAGACTCCGCCCGCAGACGCTGGAGGAGTACGCCGGTCAGACGCATCTGCTCGGCCCCGGCAAGGTGCTGCGCCGTCTGATCGAGAGCGACCAGATCTCCTCCATGATTTTCTGGGGACCGCCCGGCGTCGGCAAAACGACGCTCGCCCGCATTATCGCCCATCAGACCAAATCCTCTTTTATCGATTTCTCCGCCGTCACCAGCGGCATCAAAGAGATCCGCACCGTGATGCAGGAGGCGGAGAACAACCGCCTTCTCGGCGCGCGCACCATCGTTTTCGTGGACGAGATCCACCGCTTCAACAAAGCGCAGCAGGATGCCTTTCTTCCGTTTGTGGAAAAGGGCAGCATCATCCTGATCGGCGCCACAACGGAGAATCCTTCTTTTGAAATCAACGGCGCTCTCCTCTCCCGCTGCAAGGTCTTCGTCCTGCAGGCGCTGAAAACAGAGGAAATCGTCTCCCTGCTGCGGCGCGCCCTGCGCGATCCGCGGGGCTTCGGTCATCAGACCATCCGCATCTCCGACGACGCCCTGTCCCTGATCGCCGGTTTCGCAAACGGAGACGCCAGATCCGCTCTCTCCACGCTGGAAATGGTCGTTCTGAACGGTGAAATGGATGAGAGAGGAGCCGTCACCGTCACGCCGGAGACAATCGAACAGTGCACCGCCAGAAAATCGCTGCTCTACGACAAAACCGGCGAGGAGCACTATAACCTGATCTCCGCCCTCCACAAATCGATGCGCAATTCCGATCCGGACGCCGCCGTCTACTGGCTCGCCCGGATGCTTGAGGCGGGAGAAGACCCTCTCTACGTCGCCCGCCGTGTGATCCGTTTTGCCAGTGAAGACGTCGGTCTCGCCGATCCTCGGGCTCTTGAGACCGCTGTCTCCGCCTATCAGGCCTGCCATTTCCTCGGAATGCCGGAGTGCAGCGTCCACCTGACGCAGGCCGTTGTCTATCTCTCGCTCGCCCCGAAATCCAACGCTCTCTATACCGCCTACGAGCACGCCAAAGCAGACGCGATGCAGCATCTCGCAGAACCGGTGCCGCTCGTCATCCGCAACGCGCCCACCAGACTGATGAAGGATCTGCACTACGGACAAGGCTACCAGTACGCCCATGACGCCGCAGACAAGCTCACCGACATGCAGTGCCTGCCCGATTCGCTGCTCGGAACCCGCTACTATCTGCCCACAGACCAGGGGCTGGAGGCGCGCTATGCACAGCGGCTGGAACAGATTCTGGAATGGAAGCGGCAGGCCCGGAGCCAAAAGGGCCGCGGCGACAAAAAACCGGTACCGTAAACAAATCGACAGCCAGCCAAGAGGGAATCCTGACACCCTATTTACTCAAACACAAAAGCGAGGTATGCGATATGATCTTGACCGAATACAATCAGGAACGGTACGGGGAATTTATGCGGGAAGATGGGCGTTTGGAGGGACTGCAGGAAGGACTGCAGCAAGGCCAGCAACAGCTCGTTCGCGCTATGCTCTCCCGCCATTGCTCTGTTACACAGATTTCCGCTCTGACGGGACTCTCTGAAAAGGAAATTCTGGAAGCGACGGAGAGCGCGACAGCGCAACCTTGCGAATAGCGCGAGGCTGTTACTTGGGTTTAAAATTTCATTCGATACATTCGAGCGAGTATGGCGAGGAGGTGAATTGAAAAAGTGAATTCCACCTTGCAAATTATAATTCGCGAGTGGCTCTTGCGATTGGGTTCTGCGATTTTTTAAAAAATCTGTTGACAATCCGTCCGCTTTGTTGTATGATTTCTTGTGTCGCCAAAAGCGATACAAAATCGAAGCGTGGCTCAGCTTGGTAGAGCGCTGCGTTCGGGACGCAGAGGTCG
>JAUNGV010000013.1:12908-55306 GCA_030524225.1 Eubacteriales bacterium | reverse complement strand
CGCCAGATCTGTTCCCCTTCCTGCCGAATCTGCGCCAGACACTGCTCCGTGATGTAGATTTCAGAGAGAAAAGAATCCGGCGTATCAAGAAAAAGGCGCATGCCCTCTATGACAAACGCCTTCTCCTCTCTCCGCACCCGCGCTTTCTGCTGCAGGGCGGCCACTCTTTTGATTTTCCCGTTTGATGCCGAGGTAATTTTTTCCAATGAACCTACCCCTGTCTTTCTCCGGTCTGGTATATCCGAAGCAGCTACGCTGCTTCGCTGCGATTGCGCTCCGCCTTTTTCCTGTTGCCTCTTTCCGAAGCAGCTACACTGCTTCGCTGCGATTGCACTTCGCCTTTTCTCCGGCGTTCTGCCTCTTCCGAAGCAGCTATGCTGCTTCGCTGCGATTGTGCAAAGCACAATCGCATATTACCTGGACAGCACCTGGCTAACCTGGAATGCGTACTCCGGAATCTCCTTCTCCATCGCCAGCGCTTCCTCGATATCATAGTCCACGAATTCGCCGTGGCTGTATCCTACGACGCGGTTCGACTTGCCCGACGCGAGAATATCCGCCGCATACGCGCCCATGATGGAAGCGTAATATCTGTCTTTGCACGTCGGCGATCCGCCTCTCTGCATGTAGCCCAGAATCGTCGCGCGGGTCTCCACGCCGGTCGCCGCCTCAATCCTCTTCGCCATGGAGGTCGAATGTCCGATTCCCTCCGCATTGATGATGATGTGGTGCTTTTTGCCGTGCTTGCGGTTCTTAATGATATTGTCGATCAGCTTCTGCTCGTCGTAATCGTATTTCTCCGGAAGCAGAATATCCTCCGCGCCGTTTGCAATACCACACCAGAGCGCAATATAGCCCGCATTCCTGCCCATTACCTCGATAATGCTGCAGCGCTCATGGGAAGAAGAGGTATCTCTGACCTTATCGATTGCCTCCATCGCCGTGTTGATCGCCGTGTCAAATCCGATGGTATAGTCCGTGCATGCAATATCCAGATCGATGGTTCCCGGAAGTCCCACCGTGTTGATTCCCTCTCTCGCAAGAGCCTGCGCCCCACGGTAGGAGCCGTCGCCGCCGATGACAACAATGCCGTCGATCCCGTGCTTGCGGCAGATATCCGCGCCCTTCTGCTGACCTTCCTTCGTGCGGAAATCAGCGCACCGCGCCGTGCCGAGAATCGTGCCGCCGCGCTGAATAATATCGGATACGCTGCGCTTCTCCATATCGATAATCTCTTCGTTCAGAAGACCCTGATAGCCGCGCAGAATGCCCTTTACCTTCAGGCCATCGTTGATCGCCTTGCGGACTGTCGCACGAATCGCCGCGTTCATACCCGGCGCGTCGCCGCCGCTCGTCAGAATACCAATTGTCTTAATCTCTTTTGCCATGGGATTGTTCTTCCTTTCCGCCTGTATCAAGCAATTTCGTAGCGCGGCGCACCGCCGCCACGCGGATGCTGCACCTGTCGCCGCAGAGGTTTCCCTCCCGTGCGGCTTCTGTCACCATAAAGTTAATTATTTAACAATCAAGACGCCAAACAACTCTTACCCCCGTTTAGCGTCTTCCTATTTTATCGCAAAGTCTGCGCCTTTGCAATCTCGCAATCGTAAAACCTGCGCGGCTTCCGGACGACGTTTTTATTGCAAAATGCCGAAGGGCGGCGCGCAGCGCAGTACTCGTCTGCTCACAGCCAGCCGCCCGTGAGATACGCAGTGCAGCCTACGATAGTCCAAAGCCAGCCGCCCGCGAGATGCGCAGTGCAGTCCGCGATAGTCCAAAGCCGCACAGCACACATCCCACAGGCGACCGTCCTCGCAGCACACAGCCCACGACCGCGCGGACGACGGACTGTGCGGCGCGCGTATCCCGGCAGACCGCTACGCCAGCGTCACGTTCTCCTTTCCGAACCGCTCCGCCAGCAGCTGCAGGAGCGACTCGTCCGCCCGCACGCCCTCTCCCGGCCCCAGCGTCTTTTTGGCCTTGGGATTCGCGATGTAGATCACAACCTGATCAGGGCCTCCGTGGGAGGCGATCACCTCGTCCAGCTCCCGCGCCTGCCGCCCGTACGCCTCCCGGTCCGCAAAACGGATCCAGAGCTTCTTCGGGATATTTTCAAACGGCGTGATCTTCTCGCAGATCAGCTTGGCGTCCCGCTCCTCCTCCACGGAGATCCGACCCTCCACGAAAACCTTGCCGTCCTCCTGCAGAAAATCCGAGTACTGCTCATACGTCTTGGGAAACACGATCACCTCCACGCTCCCCGTCAGATCCTCAACCGTCAGAAACGCCATGACCTTGTCGTGTTTCGTGTACTTGATCTTCTTATCCGCGATCATGCCGCCGATCGTCGCCCGCGTTCCGTCCGCATCGGCCACCGCCGGCGCACCGATCTCCTCCTGCAGCAGAAAATCCGAAGCGCGTCTCGTCGTGTGCGCCTTCCACAGATCCACATACTCCTCAAGAGGATGGCCGCTGACATAGATACCGAGCACTTCTTTTTCAAATGCCAGCCGCATCTCCTTGCCGTATTCCCCGATGTCGGGCAGGCGGATCTCAAACGCTTCTTTTTCCTCCTCCCCCGCAATATCGAACAGGGAGAGCTGTCCCGCCATATTGTTTTTGCGGGATTTCTGGAGCTCATCCAGCAGCTGGACATAGACGCTCATCAGCTGCTTGCGCGTCGCGCCGAAGCTGTCGAACGCTCCCGCCTTGATAAAGTTCTCCAGAACTCTCTTGTTAATGTCCTTCTCATCATCCCCGAGACGGGTCAGAAAATCATTCAGGTCCTTGAACGGTCCGCGGGCCGTCCGCTCCTTCACCACCGCGTCGATCACCGGACGCCCTATTCCCTTAATCGCCGTCAGCGCGTACCGGATCGCCCCGTTGGAGACGGAGAAGCCCGCTTCGCCCTCGTTGATATCCGGTGGAAGCAGCGGGATGTGAAGGCTGCGGCATGTCAGAATATAGCCCGCTACCTTGGCCGGGAAATCGATCACGGAGGTCATGAGCGCCGCCATGAACTCTGTCGGGTAGTAATATTTGAGCCACGCGGTCTGATAGGAGACCACCGCATAACACGCCGCATGCGATTTATTGAACGCGTACTTGGCAAAATCCATCATCGTGTCATAGATTCCGCTCGCCACCTCGGCGGAGATTCCCTTGGCCACACAGCCCGGCACGCCCTCCTCCTCATTTCCGTAGACGAAGTTGTGCCTCTCCTTTTCCATGACAGACTGCTTCTTCTTGCTCATCGCACGCCGCACGAGATCGCTTCGTCCCAGCGTATACCCGCCCAGATCCTGTACAATCTGCATGACCTGCTCCTGATAGACGATGCAGCCATACGTCGGCGCGAGAATCGGTTCCAGCTCTTTCGCCGCATAGGTGACTCCGGACGCGCTGTTCTTACCCTGCACATATTTGGGGATAAAATCCATCGGCCCCGGCCGGTACAGGGAGATGCCCGCAATCAGATCCTCGAGACTCTCCGGCTTCAGCTCTTTCATGAAGCTCTGCATTCCGCCCGACTCCAGCTGAAATACCCCGTCCGTGCGCCCCGTCGCGAGCGAAGCGAAAACAGCCTTGTCGTCGTAATCGATCCGGTCGATGTCCAGAGGCACCCCCGCCGGGTTCTCACTCACCGAACCGTTCTGCGCAGGAATCTCGTAGGCCGGATAGCGTCCTCCTGTTTTTGCCAGAGAGCGGTTGACGAGCTGCACGGCATTCTGGATCACGGTCAGCGTACGGAGTCCGAGGAAATCCATTTTCAGCAGACCCAGCTCCTCCACCGTCGTCATCGTGAACTGTGTGGTGATCGAACCGTCGGCGGCCTTGGAAAGCGGAATGAATTCCTCCGCCGGGCGCTGACAGATCACGACGCCCGCCGCATGCACCGACGAGTGGCGCGGCAGTCCCTCAAGCCGCAGGCTCATGTCGATCAGCCGGTGCACCCTCTCGTCTCCCTCATAGGCCGTGCGCATTTCCGGATTCATTTTCAGCGCCTTTTCCAGCGTGATACCGAGTTCGTTCGGCACCATCTTGGCAATCGTATCGACAAAGCTGTAGGGCAGATCCATCACGCGCCCGACGTCGCGCAGCACACCCTTGGCCGCCATCGTACCAAAGGTGATGATCTGCACCACCTTGTCCTTGCCGTATTTGCGCGTCACATAATCGATGACCTCCTGCCGTCTCTCGAAGCAGAAATCCACGTCGATATCCGGCATGGAGACGCGCTCCGGATTCAGGAACCGTTCGAAGAGCAACTGATAGCGGATCGGATCGATGTTCGTGATTTTCAGACAGTAAGAGACGACGGAACCCGCCGCCGAGCCTCGCCCCGGCCCGACGATAATCCCGTTCTCCCTGGAAAAATTGATGTAGTCCCAGACGATCAGGAAGTAGTCCACATATCCCATCTTCTCGATGACGGAGAGCTCATACTCCATGCGCCTGCGCAGCGTCCCGTCGTCATCCGGATACCGCTCCCGCAGGCCGTCGTCGCACAGCTTGTTCAGGTACGTCCATGAGGTGTATCCCTCCGGCACCTCGAACTTCGGGAGCTTCGTCTCGTGGAATGTAAACTCGACGTGACACCGGTCGGCAATCACCTGCGTGTTCTCCACGGCCTCCCACGCGTACGGGAACAACCCTTTCATCTCCTCCTCGCTCTTGATGTAGAACTGGCCTCCCGGATACCGCATTCTGTCCTCGTCCGAGAGCTTCTTCGCCGTCTGGATGCACAGCAGAATGTCGTGCGCCTCCGCGTCCCCCGCGTAGGTGTAATGGGCGTCGTTCGTCGCCACGAGCGGGATGTCCAGCTTTTTGCTCATCGTCAGCAAAGCCGCGTTCACGGTCTGCTGATCCGGATACCCGTGATCCTGCAGCTCAAGGAAAAAATTCCCTTTTCCGAAGCAGTCGAGGTACTTTAATGCCGCCTCCTCCGCCGCCGGAACATTCCCTCTGACAATGTTGCGGGCCACCTCTCCCGCCAGACAGGCGGAGAGGGCGATAATCCCCTCGTGATGCTCGCGCAGCAGAGCCATGTCCACCCGGGGCTTGTAATAATACCCCTCCGTAAAAGAGCGGGACACAATTTTCATCAGGTTCTCATAACCCGTGTTGTTCTCCGCCAGCAGGATCAGGTGGTAGTAGCGATCCTCCCCGCCCGTCGTCTCCCGGTCAAACCGGGAATTCGGGGCGACATAAACCTCGCAGCCGATCACGGGATTGATCCCCTCCGCCTTCGCCGCCTTGTAGAAATCGATCACGCCGTACATCACGCCGTGATCGGTAATCGCCGCCGCCGTCATCCCCAGTTCCTTGACGCGCTTTACGTATTCGCTGATTTTATTGGATCCGTCCAGCAGAGAGTACTCCGTGTGGACGTGAAGGTGTGCAAATGCCATGGCGCCTCCGTTGGTATTTTTGCCGGGCCGCCCTACTCTGTAAAGAGGGGAAGGCCGGACAACATTTTGTGAAGCCTGTGCTCGTCAAACGGAAGATACTCCGCAATCGTAAATCCGACCACGTCGGATGCCCCGATGATACAATGCAGCATGCCGGTCAGCTGCTCCATCGTCATCCTCCCGCCTCCCGATCCGTCCCCCGACAGCGCCGGGTTCGCGAAATAAGTCGAATGGAAAAAATGCTCGTCCAGCACGTCGATGTCCATGTGAACCAGAATATGGTCAAACCGCCGCAGAAAAGCGGTAATCTCACTCTCCGGCAGAATCTCTTCCGTCTGAATCCGGTACTCTACGCCGTGCTCATCCAGAAACCGTTTCTGATAATCGTGCAGCCCCTGCAGGCCGATGTACAGAACGTCGTCTGCCCGGAACGGCGGATTCCGCAGCAGCCCGGAAAGGGAGGAATCCCCGTATCCGAGAAGCGAGCCGAGCACCATCGCGTGGGCGTTCGGGTATCCGTCCCTGACCGTGGAGACGTCGGGGTGCGCGTCGATCCAGACGATCCCCACCTTGTCATACTTTCCGTGAAGGTAATCAAAAGGAGCCTGCGAGACCATACAGTTTCCCCCGATCGTGATGATCCTGTCGGGCGCTTCGTCCTCAATTTTCCGCATCGCGTCGCGGATGCCCGCCAGCACCTCGTCTCTGGCGTAAATGCCCTCCTGTACAGTCTTTTCCTTTCCATCCGGAGGAGCGATCTCCACCATGACCAGCGGCTGCCTGTCATTGGGCGGCAGAATGTGCGCCAGCAGATGTGCGCCGAAATAGTAGGTCTCCAGCCCTCCGCTCACATGGTCGGGATATAGTAATCTGATTGTTTTCATACACAGCCCCCTTTCCGCCGTGCTTTTATTCCTATCTTTCCTAATTCTCTTCCTATCCTCTCAGAAACGTTTCTGCGCTTGCGTGATTTCCTGTCTGTCGCGCTCCGCTCTTCTTATCCTTATCCTCTCAGAAACGCCTCCGCAATCAGCAGATCCTCCGGCGTCGTAATCTTGATATTGCGGTAGGAAGCCGGAACGAGCCTGACACTGCGGTTCATCAGGCGCTCGACGACCATCGCATCGTCGGTGATGTTCACCCCCGCCGCCCGCAGCGCGTCATACTGCTCCGCCATCCTCTCATACGCCTCTGTGATCAGCGCTCTCTCAAAAACCTGCGGCGTCTGCACGATCCAGACAGCCTCCCGGTTCGGCGTGCTCTCCACAATGCCGTCCGCATCCGCCAGCTTGACCGTGTCCTTGGCGGGCATCCCCGCCACCGCCGTGCCGCCATCCGCCACCGCCCGTGCGAGCCGCTCCAGCGTCTCCCCGTCAAGAAAGGGCCGCGCCCCGTCGTGGATGTAGCAAACCTCACAGGGCCATTGGATCGCACGCAATCCGTTCAGAACGGAAAAGCATCGCTCCGCCCCTCCCGGAATAATTGCCCGGACTTTACCTCCCGACTGCGCGGCGCGGCAAGCCTCCTCCGCAGGCTCCACGATCTCCCGCCTGCAGTAGTCCTGCTCGCCCTCCGGCACGACAAGAACAATCTCCGAGATCACCGGACTTCTCTCCAGTGCCTCCAGCGCATAGCGCAGCACCGGCTTGCCCCCCAGCTCCATGTACTGCTTGCGGACAGAACCGCCCATGCGCGTCCCGCTCCCGCCCGCGAGCAAAATAGCAGTCGCTCTCTTTCGCTCCATACTCTGCTCCCTACCTTCCCCCTGCTAATCCGCACAGAATCATGCGGCCTCAACCGACAAAAATCAGTCTGCACAGCCTTCATCCTTTTTCGAATGACGCCAGCCGCTCCTGCTCCTCATTCTCCTTCTGTCACCGTGACTCTCTCTTCTCTCCCAGCGCCAGATTCGGCATCGCGTTGAGATCGTAGCCGCTGCATTTTCCCTGCAGAAACTCATAGTAGGCCGCGCAGCCGATCATAGCCGCATTGTCGGTACACAGAACCGGCGGCGGACAGTAAAATGTCACGCCTCTCTCCCCGCAGGCCTCCTGCATCGCGGCGCGCAGCGCGCTGTTCGACGCGACGCCGCCGGCCAGCGCGATCTTATCCGCCCCGTACTGTTCCACCCCCGCCATCGCATGGGAGACGAGCACCTCGACAACCGCCTTCTGGAAAGACGCCGCCACATCCTCCACGGAGAAAGTCTCCCCCTTCATGTCGCAGGAATTGATGTAATTAAGCACCGCTGATTTCAGTCCGCTGAACGAAAAATCATACGCGCTCTCCGCCACCTTTCCTCTGGGGAAAGCAATCGCATCGGGATTGCCCTCCCTCGCCGCCTTATCTATCTTGGGACCGCCGGGATACCCCAGACCGATCGCCCGCGCCACCTTGTCAAACGCCTCGCCCGCCGCGTCGTCCCGGGTGCGCCCGAGGATCTCATACTCCCCGTATCCTTTCACCAGCACGAGA
The DNA here is from genome assembly GCA_030524225.1 of Eubacteriales bacterium. Classification (GTDB taxonomy): domain Bacteria; phylum Bacillota; class Clostridia; order Lachnospirales; family Lachnospiraceae; genus CAG-791. The sequence goes on along the minus strand of JAUNGV010000013.1, from coordinate 47,420 downwards.
TGCGTGTGTCCGCCCGATACTACGAGGCAGAGAAACGGAGGCTCCAGCTCCGGCGCGGCGATGAAATTCGCACAGATATGCCCCTCGATGTGATGCACGCCAATCAGCGGCTTCCCCGTCGCAAACGCAAGTGCCTTCGCCTCCGAGACGCCGATCAGCAGCGCCCCGACCAGTCCCGGCCCGCAGGTCACCGCGATCGCATCCATATCGTCCAGCGTCTTTCCCGCCGTCTGCAGCGCCTTCCGCACCACCTGATTGATCCGTTCGGTATGCTTTCTCGAGGCGATCTCCGGCACCACGCCGCCATAGAGCGTGTGAATATCAATCTGTGAGGAGATCTCGTTCGAGAGCACCGTCCTGCCGTTCACCACGACAGCCGCCGCCGTCTCGTCGCAGGAGGATTCGATCGCAAGGATCGTGATATCTTTGTTCTCTGTTGTCATCATTACCTCTATTCCTCCGCAAACACCAGCTCCATCGTCTTTCCGTCCCTGCCCGCCGCGCTGTTCGGGAAAATCTTCTTCACCGCAGGCATGAACTCCTCCGCTTTCAGGAGCGAGGGGCTGAAATGCGTCAGCCACATCGCCTTCGGCTGCGCCTCCCTGGCGAGATTCGCCGCCTCGGTAAACGTCATATGCTTGTGCTCTCTGGCTTTGCCCAGCTTATCATCCTCGCCGTACATGCCCTCGCAGATAAAGAGATCCGCCCCCGCCGCATTCTGGACAATCGACGGGCACGGCCTCGTGTCCGTGCAGTACGTCACCTTCAGCCCCTTGCGCGCGGGTCCCAGCACCATCTCCGGAGTGAAGGTTCCCTCCGGCGTCTCCACCGTTTCCCCTTTCTGCAGTCGGTTCCAGCAGGATTTCGGGATCTGCAGCGCCTCGGCGCGCCCCACGTCGAACCGGCCGGTCCGGTCAAGGCTGAGCGAATACCCGTAACACGTCACATTATGATTCACGCGGAACGCATCGATATGAAAGTCCTTTTCCCCCGGAAGCGCTATCCTCTCCTGCGGGCCGTTCACTTCCTGAAACAGAATCGGAAACGGCAGCTCCGGCGCAATCACGCGCAGGGCGTTCACCACGCGCTCCAGACCCTTGGGGCCCACCATGAGAAGCGGTTCCGTCCGCTCCGCATTCCCCATCGTGAGCAACATCCCCGGAAGTCCGCTGATATGATCGGCGTGGTAATGCGTAAAACAAATCATATCGATCGGCTTGGGACTCCATCCCTTCTTTTTCATCGCGATCTGCGTACCTTCCCCGCAGTCGATCAGAATACTTTTTCCATTATAGCGAACCATCAGAGAGGTCAGCCACCGGTAAGGCAGCGGCATCATCCCGCCGCAGCCAAGCAGACAAACATCTAACATAGATACCTCCTGTGCCGCAGCTTGCTGCGGCTCTGCGAGCAGAAATCCGCGCAGGCGGTTTCTGCTTTTTATTTCTACACACGCCTCCACAGAATCAGCGCATCCTCCTCCGGTTTCCGGTAGAAACGGCTCCTGCGCCCCTCCACCTGAAACCCCAGACTCTCATAGAGACGGATCGCCGCCGTATTCCCGCTGCGCACCTCAAGGGTAAACGAAGTGACTCCCTCCTGCCGCGCCTCGCTCAGCAGCCGTTCCAGCATCCTGCGCGCCACGCCCCGCTGTCTGTGAGTGGGAAGAACCGCGACGTTCGTGATCTCTCCCTCTCCCATGATCTTGCGCACGCCGCAGATCCCGAGAATACGCGGCGCACGCAGGCCATCCTCCGACGCTCCGCTTCCCGCTCCCTCCACTCCGTCTCCCGTCTTTGACGCTGCGCCGCCTTCTGCGCGATACTCCTGCCCGTCGTCGGAAAGCAGTAATCCATCCGCCGCTTCCTCCGCCACATAATAGGCGGCATACGGCAAAAGAAGCGTCGCCTCGAACGCTTCCCTCGACCACGGCTCCGAAAAACACACCTGTTCTATGGCCGCCGCCTGCGCCGCATCCCTTTTTTCCATTCTGCGAATCACTTCTTCCATTCGATGCCAGACCTCATTATACCTCTCACTGCATATGACGCGTCTGTGAGGTGTCGATCCCGGCGGCGCGCTCCCGCTCTGCCTGTGAGAGACGCAGATACTCCGGGCGGAACACATCCGCCGCGACGAAGCACGCCTCTCCCCGCTCTTCATAATACTGCGCCGCGAGCGATACCGCCGACGCGGCCCGCTGTCTCGCCATGTGCGCCGGTGCAAACGAATACGGCACCTTCAGGAGCTCTCCGAGCACCGCCGCGTAAACCGGTACGCCATCTCCGAGGAAGATCACCGCCTCGCCTCTCTCGTTGAGCTCCGCTGCAATCTCCGCGACAGGCACCACGCACTGCGGGCGCAGGATACGCATCACGGGCGCAGCAGGCTCTGTCGGCACAGCCTCCCCCGCGCCGCCGCTTCCCTTTCCCTTATTTGCTTCTTCAAACCGGTAAATTCCCGTGTAGACCTGCTGACGCCTCGCGTCCATCATCGGACAGATCAGCCCCCCGGCTCCCCAGAGATTATACGCCAGCGCATCCACGGTGGGCACCGGTATCAGCGGTTTCTCCAGCGCCAGCCCCAGCCCCTTGGCTGTCGCCGCCCCGATCCGCAGCCCGGTAAACGAACCCGGCCCCGCCGTCAGCGCAATCGCATCGAGAAGGGTAAGATCCAGCCCCATCATCCGTCTCAGCTCGTCCATCATGGGCATCAGACTCTGCGAGTGCGTCTTCTTGTTCTGCAGATTGAATTCCGCCGTGATCAGACCGTCGTCATACAGGGCGCACCCTGCCACCTGCCCCGACGTTTCTATCGCAAGTATTTTCATCCTGATTCCGTACTTCCTTTCTGTTCCCCTGACTGCGGTGCCGCAGTCTTAAAAGCGCGCAGACTGTTTTCTCCTGCCTGACGCAGGCATGCGCCCTTACCTATCTGGTTTCCGTCCCGCACTGAATCCGCCGGTAGTCCAGTCCTCTTTCCAGATCCTTTTCGATCCGGATCACCCGCGTGCGCTCCGGCAGGAGTTCTTCGATCAGATTCGCCCACTCGATCAGGCAGACGCCGTCCCCGTCCGCATATTCGTCGAATCCGATCTCCTCCATCTCCTCCGGATCGCCGATCCGGTAGACATCAAAATGATAGAGCGGCAGACGCCCTTCTTCGTAAATCTGCAGAATCGTGAACGTCGGACTGCTGACCGCCTCTGAAATTCCCAGTCCCTGCGCAAATCCCTGCGTAAAAACCGTTTTGCCCACGCCGAGATCTCCCAGCAGGGCATAGACCTCTCCGGGACGCGCCGCCTCCCCTATCGCCTTTCCCACCGCGAAGGTCTCCTCCGCACTGTTTGTCTCAAAAATATCAGAACCCAGTTCCATTTCCGCCCTCTCCGCTTCCCTTCCTGCCGGTGACACCGCTCCGCTGATCCGACTGATCCCCGGCGCACCGCCGATACCGCTCCGCCAGACTGTCTCATCCGCGGCACGCCGCCTCACCCCTGTCACAATCACACTCCGGTCCCTGCCCGCACATCTTCCACAAGTTCCCTTTGCCGCAGTGTTCGCAGCGCAATCACACATTCCAGTTCCCCGACCGCATCCCTTCAGAAACGTCCCCGTGTCAGTTCGTCCAGATTCTGCGTATAGCAGGGCAGCATATGCTCCATAAAATAATCCGCCTCCGGACAGTGCATCTTCTGCAGCGCCGTCTTCTGCTGCTCCAGCGCCGCGGCAAATTCCCGGTTTCCGCTCTCCACTTCCTCCATACATTTAATCAGAGCCGACAGACGATCCGCCGCCTTGAGCAGCCGCCTCTCCTCCTCGCTGAGCACAGCTCCGGTCAGATAGCTCTCTGCCACCGGGCGCAGCGTTTCCGGCAAAAGGGACGCCATGGTGCGGGCGCTCTCCGCCTCCACCGCCTTATAGGCACTGCGCAGCGCCTCATTTTTGTACTTGACCGGCGTCGGCATATCTCCGGTCAGAATCTCCGGCGCATCGTGATAGAGTGCCGCAGCCGCCACGGTATCCGGTCTGATCTGCTCCCCCGTCCCTGTCACCCGCTGTGCGATCAGACACAGGGCGTGCGCCAGAATCGCAGTATCCGCCGTGTGCTCGCTCAGAGATTCCTGCCGTCCGCTGCGCATCAGCGCCCAGCGCGCGATATATTTCATCCGCCCGAGAAGGGCGTGAAAAGGATACATCTCCATCAGACTCCGCCTTTCCGTCCGTATCAAAACATTCCCATCGACACTTTCCTGAGTGTTAAGTATACCATACCCCGCAAGAGCCTTCCACGAAAAGAGTAACTGTTCACCCGCGCCATTCGCAAAGAAGCGGTTTCCCGCTGCTGCAGAAAACCGCTTCCAAACCATCGCTCTATGAATTTTACCGCCGTTTACTCGTGCCGCAGCGCCTCGATCGGGCTCAGCTTCGCCGCTTTGCGCGCGGGATAGATACCGAAGAAAATACCCACCGCCGAGGAAAATATCGTCGCCGCCAGAATCACGCCCGGATCGATCGACGCCGTAAAGCCCAGCGCCGAGCAGATCACCGAGGCGCCGAGCAGACCCAGCACAATGCCGATCAGACCACCGAGCAGCGTGATGATGCCGGCCTCCGCGAGGAACTGCAGCAGGATCGATCCTGTCCTCGCCCCCAGCGCCTTGCGGATTCCGATCTCCCGCGTCCGCTCCGTCACCGAGACGAGCATGATGTTCATAACGCCGATACCGCCGACGAGGAGCGAGATCGCCGCAACCAGGGCGATAAACATCGTGATATAATTCAGGATCGTGTCAAACTGGCTCGTCACATCGGAAAAGCTCTGCATACTGACCGCATTTTCTCCGCGCAGCTGCAGGCGGTTTTCCAGAAACGTGATGCTCTCCTGCGCCACTTCTGTGGAGTATTCCGGCGTCGCGAAAACGTAGACATCCGTGAAATCCTCCGTCCAGTATCCGAAAGACGCCACCGAGGTATACGGGACCTCAAGACTCAGCGTGTAGTCCATCCCCATCGCCATGTTGACGAGTGTGGAGGCGTTGTCGTCCCGGATTCCCACTATCGTGTAATCCTGACTCATGCCCCACAGATCCACCTCTATCGTCTTGCCGATCACATCGTCCGTCCCGAACAGCTTGATCGCATCGCTTTTACGCATGACGCAGACCGGCGCGGCGCTCTCCACGTCCGCTCTGGAATAATACCGTCCCCGGATGATATCCTCCGAGCTGTAGTAAAGATATCCCTCTGTTCCCATATAGAGATAGGCGTCAAACGTTCCCTTTCTGCCGATCGCCGTTCCTATCGTCGTCATGCTGGGAGAGATCCCTCTGATATGCGGAACCGCCTCCTGCAGCGCATCGAGATCGTCCTGCGTCATTGTCTGATCCGTCTTGTTGTAATCGAGACTCAGATAAATCATACCGCCGCCCAGACTGTTCAGCTCGTCGTTGACCTGCCCGTGCAGTCCGTTTCCGATGGAGATAATCATAATGACGGAAGTGATTCCGATGATGATTCCCAGCATGGTCAGGAACGAGCGTCCCTTATTGTTGCGGATGTTCATCAGCGCAATTTTAATATATTCCAAAATCTGAGACATAGTTTCCTCCCTGCCGGCGCGCTTCTGCCGCTGTCCACACCGGTCTCCGATGCGGATTGCAGCAACGCAGTGCTCTGTGCCCTGCACTATCCGCCCGCCCCTAAATTGCGCTTCTTACTCTGCGGAAACCGCGTCAGCCGCATCCGACTCTGCGCCCTGCTCCGCGCCTTCCGTTCCCGGAACCGCGTCAGTCGATACCGCCGCGTCAGGGCTTGTCTCGATCACTGCGCCGCCCATCATCATGCCGGTCATCGAGGCCGCGTCCACCGCCTGCACCGCCATACCGACTTCCACGCCGGTCGGAAGAGACGTAATGACCTGGTCGCCTGCCTGAAGGCCCGACTTGATCTCCGCCTCCGTATCCGTCGTAATACCGGTCTCTACCTCCCGTCTCGCCACGACGCCGTTCTCCACCACATAGACAAAATCGCCCACCGTATCGGAGTTGATATACTCATAAGGAAGAATCACGACGCCCTGCGCCTTCTGTGTATGAATTCTGGTCTTGGCCTCTACGCCGAGAATGATGTTGCTGTCCGGATTGATGATGTCAATCTCCGCATCGACGACAGGCACATTATTCGAATTCTTCACCGCCGCGCCCGCGATCTTGGAAACCGTTCCCTCATAGGTACTGCCCGCAATCGTAATCTCAACCGCCTGTCCCTCTTTGATCTTGTCGAGATCGGATTTGGTAATCTGAATCTGCACCTTCACATTATCCGTGCTCTCCAGATGCAGCAGCTCCGCGCCCGCCGCCGGTGTCTGCCCCTGTACGACTTTGACATCGGTCACAACGCCGTTGAAATCCGCCACAACGCCCTGTGCCGCCGCATCCACGGTCTGCACCGGATCCACAGAGGTCAGCGACGACTCCACCTGGTTGGCGGAGAGAGTGCTCTTCTCACCGGCGTTGAGCTGAGCGCTCTTGCCGCTGGATTTCTTGGACTCCATCTCGGACTTCTCTTCCTTTAAGTCCTCCATCTGGTGATTCAGCTGTGTGATCTCGTTGTTCCAGCTCGCCAGTTCCTGATCGTTCGTCTGCGCATAGCTGTTGTCCTGTATGCTGCGTTCCACTTCCTTGTAATCGTCAGTCCCCGGCGTCAGATCGAGAAGCGCCTTCTGCAGCTCCGAGCCCGTCGCCGCCATGCGCCGCTTTTTCTCGTCGATCTTGATGTTCAGCGCGTCGATCTGCGCCTGCACGGCGTCAATCTGCGCCTCCAGTTCCGGAAGTCTTGCCACCGCTTCGTTGTAATCCGCAGTTCCCTCCGCATCCTTCTGCATCGATCCGCTGTATGTGCCGCTGGCCGACTGCGCTTTGAGCTGCGCCTGCTGGCGGCTCAGCGTCAGTTCGCTGTTGTCAAACGTCATCAGCGTGTCACCCGCACTGACTTTATCACCTGTTTTGACGTTCAGTGTTTCCACCGGCACCGCCACCTCTGCAAAATAACTCTTCTCCTCTCCCGTTACCACGCTTCCGCTCAGCGACACGATCTGTTCGATGTCTCCCGTGGTCGCCGTCGTGGTCGGCACCGTCGGAACATAATCCTGCTGCGCCTTCCACGAATAGAACAGATAGGCTGCGACGGCAGCCAGAATCACGAGAACCACGACGAGACGGACAACTCTCTTTCTCTTCTTTTTCTCCGCCGCTGTCAGAGTTCTCTTCTCTTTCTTCCTCACTTCTTCACTCATAACGTCCTCCCCGCTGAAATATTGTGTGCAATTCTTGTTTTATCTATTTTATTTATATTTGCTTCCACTCTGCCTCTGTAGCGTGACAGACGCCAATCCGGTTCCTGTGCCGCCCGATCGCGCGAAGCGCTCCAAAATGGCAGTTTCTTTCACTCATATAAGAGAAAATCTCCGGAAAACCGCTAGGCATTTGCCACGATGCGCGGCAGATCTGTCTCCGGATCCGTCGCTTCTGTCTCGCCGTATTCCGGATTCTCCACATCGCTGACAATCTTTCCGTCGATAATCGTCACAATCCGTCTGGCCTGCCGGGCAATTCCCGGATCATGCGTGATCAGAATCACGGTGCGCCCGTCCGCATACAGCCGTTTGATAATATTGATAATATCGCGGCTGGAATTCGTATCCAGATTTCCGGTGGGCTCGTCCGCCAGAATAATCGGCGGGGCCTGCGCAATCGCTCTCGCAATCGCCACTCTCTGCTGCTGTCCTCCGCTCATCTCCGCTGGCCGGTGCGTCTTGCGGGCTCCGAGTCCCACGAGTTCCAGCGCCTCGTTGGCCAGACGCTCCCGCTCCCTCTTGTCCACGCCGCGGTAGATCAGCGGGAGCATGACATTCTCCATAGCCGTCAGCCCGGCGATCAGATTAAATCCCTGAAAAACAAACCCGATCTCCTGATTGCGGATATCCGAGAGCTCATTGTCCGTCATGTGTGAGACATCCGTCCCATGCAGGAAATACTTCCCGCTCGTCGGCACATCGAGACACCCCAGCAGATTCATCAGCGTCGATTTACCGGAACCGGACTGTCCGATGATTGCGACAAACTCATGCTCTCCGATCGACAAATTCACATGATCCAGCGCCCTTACCTCGTTGTCGCCTTCCCCTTCATTGTAAATTTTACAGATATCCTGAATTTCTACGAGCGCGCCCATTCCGCCTCCTGTTCCTTCCTTAGATTAATCTGGTAATGAACCAGAACTTTGCAGTCGGCACGATAAGATCCGCACTCTCCTGCTCCCCGTTGTTTCTTCCTCCTGCCGGCGGACCGGAACACCGCCGCCCATTTTACCCGCAAATACGGCATCCACTGCGCAAGCCTGCAGAAATCTTCGGCCGGCCCGTTGTCCGCACAAACAAAAAGTCACGGTTTTGTCCCAAAATACTGACAAAACCGTAACTAAGTATCGCATACTCCTTAAAAGAAGTCTATGGAAATAAAAATGAATATTTCTTAATGTTTCTTTATCAATCTGCTTTTGCAGCGAAGCATACAGACAGTTCCACCCTGTCCCTCCGCTCAATGGCTTCCGCTCTTCTCTCTACTGCTGCGCCGCCACATCGCGCTGCGCGATCGCGTTCCCGTATTTGATGATCGGGCTGAGCTTCTTGTAAACCGCCATCGTGATCACGGAAATCCCGACTCCCTTGATGATATTCAGCGGCGCGACCAGCAGAATCACAAACGAAGTGATATCCGTCACATTGCCGTTGATTGCCTGTCCCATCGCCAGAATCGACTCGAGCGGCATCCCGTACAGCACCGCAAACGCCGGCAGCAGATACACCGCATTGAACCATGTGCCGAACACCGTCATCGCCAGGCTTCCCGCCGCGCAGCCGATCACCGCCTGCTTCTTGCTCTTGCGGAACTGATAGATCACAGAAGCCGGAAGCACCAGCATGCAGCCCACGAGGAAGTTCGCCAGCTCCCCGACAAACGCCGTGCCTGTCGATTTCAGGAAGAGTTTAATCACGATTTTCAGAAACTCGACGAGCACGCCCGCCACCGGCCCGAAGGCAAACCCGGCGATCAGGGCAGGCAGTTCGCTGAAGTCAATTTTGTAAAAAGACGGTGCAATCGGCAGTGCGAAATCAAAGCAGAACAGGATGCCGGAAATCGCCGAAAACATACCGATCATCGCAATCCTGCGCGTGCTCAGAATACGCCCCTGCGCCCCCGTCCGCTTTCTGGCCGCCTTCTCAAAAAGATACGCGACCATCACCATACCGACCACCGCCAGCAGACACACGAGCACGAAGCTCCCATTCTGTACCACTGTTTCCACAAATCCGTTATTCATAGAATTCTCCCTTCCGGAGCGCGCCGCGCCCCATTAACTCCCGGAGAATGGCATTCTTCCCGCACCGCCGCGCATCGCAACGCAATACAAAAAACCCCGGTTCATGGCTAAGCGGATCTCTCCGCCGCCTGTTCCGGGGCTGTCGTTTCTATTGCAACAGATGCATCGGCTATGCATAAGATCAATGACATAAGGTAAAATGGAGGAATTTCCATCCATTTCATCCGCGCACTTCTTCCATCCAGACTGTACTGTTGGTTCCGGAGTTTCACCGGATCCACCGCCGAAGCGGGTAGCGGACTATACCGCCAGTAGGGAATTTCACCCTGCCCCGAAGAACACTATTCTCTGTTTCTTATTTACGAGCGCTATTATAAAACCTGGAAAGGGGAAATGCAAGAGGAAATTTCAATCCTTTCCGCATATAATGCAGCAGTCCAGCCCGTGCCATTCGAGGGACCGCGCTGCAGCACTCTCCGCCGCTTTGCGGCTGCCTTTGCTCATGATCTGGTGCTCCACTCATGAGGATACCCGAATTTCTCCCGAATCTTCTCCTTCCCTGATCACCTGTATCCGCCCGCAGCCAAACGGTACAAAAGCATAAGTATCCGTCCACAGGCTTTCCTCCTCCAGCTCGTAGTGGAAGAAAGCAGCTTCCCATCCTCGAATTCCTTTAAAAGAATTTCCTCCGATGAAAAGATCCTCTCCCTGAATTTGATGATGCGGACCAAGCAGATTCCGGTTTGTTCCGTGTAGAATCAACTCCACCTCATTCTCACCCTCCTGAAGCATTTCCGTAATATCCAGTGTATACGGCTCCATATAACTTACCCTGCTTTTGTTTCCTACCCTTACTTCAACGCAGGCCGCCTGCACTTCGGTGAATCGGAGAAGTGTTCGCTGATTTTCTTTCCCGGACATAGATAAAACACCATGCGCATTACCACGGTAAAACCACAGCCCCTGCTCTGTTAAATCTCCCGCTCTTGTAATCGGATGTTCCTGCACTATTTCAAACGCCGGGCGCTTCCCATCCTCCCCCGCGCGAATATACGTCAACTCATGACAAACAGCCGCCTCTGTCTTGACTGCAAAATCGCCGATCACATAGACCGATTCCGGTTCCACCGGATAGAAGAATCGATTCCGTTCCGTCTCAAACAACCCTTCGATGTCTTTAACCTGATCATTCCCCAGCTGATAAATCATTTCGATTGTATTGCCGCCTGTGCAGCATAATGCTTCAATTGAAAATGCGCTGAATCCATGATCCATGTACCAACCTGTCTGTTTATCCAAAACCGATGTTCCATTGCAGAGAATATCCTCACAGCGCCGATTCTCCGCAACCAGCCTGAAGCCAGCAGTATTCTGGACGCTGTTGTAAAATGTATAGCGAAGATACAGTCTTGGCGCTCCATCAGCCTTTTCATCCCGATATATCATATCCTGAATCCGGATCACCGGCAGTTCCTCTGAATAAGTTTTCCCGTCGAATGAATAGCTTGCATAATCCAATGTCAGTGCATTCTCTGCCGTCCTCTGAAAAATAACATTGTAATCCCTCACATTGCGCCAATTATGTTCTTCGCACAGGCACCCCTTGTTTGTGTCCTCCACAGTTTGTCCAATTCGCTCGCCTTCCGCCATCCTTGCTTCCTTCTCTGACTGTTTTTCAGGAATCAGAGCCAATACCACAATCTCTTCTCCATGAATCTGCAGCGGATAAACTGATGTCTCTTTTCCGCAGAACTCTTCTCCGCGCAAAATTGCCCTGCTCTGCGTTTCCGGATCAATCCGTTCCGCACGGTAATAACCCGAAATGGAAAGTTTCAGTCGTCTTACGCTGTCCCTGACCAGATTCATCACCGCAATACGGTACTCTCCATTCTCTTCTTTGACCGCAACGTTCAGTCCACTGGCAATTCGGAAGCCGTTTTCCTCATAAAACGTCACCGCTCTCTTGAATCGGATCTTTTGGAAATATTTTTGCCAGAACCGCTCCACATTACAGATCACAGGGCAATTTACTTCCTGCTCCTTTCTGCCATTCCGCTCCGGCACTGTCTCCGTAAACACAACAGTACCTCCTTGCCTGCGGAATTCTTCTAAGAATCCCCATGTAGTTTCCTTTAATCGATCTGTTTCCGCCACCACAACAATCTCATACGCGCAGCATCCGATACGAAACGTTCCGTTTTCTACTGCACCCTTTTCCACAATCATCGTCTCGTCGCCCAGATCAAATCCCACCTGAATATTGGTCAGATGATCACAAAGCAGACGATAGGACGCACACAGGCTTCTTTCGCGATCCGATCTCCGGTTAGCGCTGTGCATCGCATAAATCGATTCCATCGGACTGATCACAAGCACCTTCTCCTGCCACCTGCCCCACGCCATCTCGCTCGCCAAACCGCTCATCCATCCCGACATATGTCCAAAACAATCCCACCACGGCTCCTGATAGGAAAAGAATGCCGGATAATCTCTTTTTCGGATCCCCGCCATGGAGTATGCACCAATATGCAGGACCGGAACATTGACTCCCTGCAGCGCCTGCCATGCCCAGATATAACACATGTCCTGAAAAGGAATATTCCATCCCGCACAGCCGAACGTCTCGGAAAGTATCTTCTTTTGACCATTCTGCTTCGCGGCACTCCCCACCTGCTTGGTCAGAAGCAGTGAAGTGATCCTTCTCCCCAGATGATCTATCCCCGGCATCTGCATGTGCTCATATTTAGGCATAACCCCGGCAGTACAGCTCAGCTGCTGCAGCAGAGAGTCCTCTCCCGGATAATGACCGGTAAAAATCACATGATTCTCCTCACACCAGTCTCCGATCTGTCGGGAGAAATTTTCCCGCATCATCGCTTGTATCGTCTCCCAGAAACAAATTCGATACTTCTCGCTCTCCTCATCCTGCATCTGCGGCATCAGTCGATATAGTTCCGCCTCCATACGCCGATGGTTTCTGGCATAAAAATATTCCGGCAGTTCCGCACTGTATGGAAATCCTTTTCCCGCATACTGCGGCTCATCCGTGAAGAATCCCGGAACCACCGTGCCAAAATACTCTCCCAACTCCTCCTTATAACGCTCGTACGTTACGTCAATAAATTCCCTCACCGCCTTATGAGAAAGCATATCCGCATAGTTCGGTTCAACCTGGTACACCGCCCAGAGTGTCGCCCCCTCCTCTCCGTTTTCACAGGGAACATATGACTCCTCCTTTTTCACAAAGGCTGCAATCACACGAGCGCTCTCCTCTTCCTTCGGCTTTGTCTCCGTGAAATTAAAATACTTGCCGCAGTACTCCTCCCCTTTTCCATTTACAAGACCGCCTGCGAATCCGCTCGGCCATCCATCCTCATCATAAATCCACGCCTGCATCCCGAGCTTCTTAGCCTGCCCGGCTGCTGTGCGGCACCTGTCAAACCACTCCTTGGAAAGATAAGGGGTACGCAGCCCACTCCGGGAATGCATAAAAAAGCCACCGAAGCCCTGTTCGTGAAATTCCCGGATCTGTTCGCATATTTCCTCGTCTTCCAATAAATCATTCCACGCCCAGAAGCTGAGCGGTGCGAATTCTTCTTTTTTATAAGACTCTTCCCTTATTTTTTTGAGTTCCATGTTCCCTCCATGCCGAAGTATTTTCTGCTCCATACACCACCGGCTATATTTTCAATCTATCTTCTGTCTCTGCTTTAGCACAACACTACAAACAGAAATAATGCCAGCCATTTTCGCTTTGCTAGCCTTTCACAGCGCCCCCTGTCAGTCCTTCTACAATCTGCCGGGAAAAGAGACAGTACATCAGAATAATAGGAATCAACGTGATCACAACAGCCGCAAACGACACATTCATGTATTTGAGGAATTCTGTAGAATATTTATAAATCGCCAACGTCAATGTCCGAACTGACTTTTTTCCAAGCATTACCATTGGAAGATAGAAATCATTCCACTCTCCGATCGCCGTAATCAGGGCAATCGTAAAGATCACCGGTTTGCAGATAGGAAGAAGAATTTTCACAAAGATTGTGAACTCTCCCGCTCCGTCCAATCTTGCAGACTCATCCAGCGAAACGGGAACCGTATGAAAAAATCGCGAGAACACATAAACAGGCAAAGAAATTCCCGCCGCATAAATTACGATCATACCTGCCAGATTATTCAGCAGATGCAGATTTTTAAGAATTAAAAACAAGGGAAGAACACTCACCTGAATCGGAAACATCATTCCCACCAGAAGATACATCGTCACAGCCTGTTTCCCTTTGAACTCATAGCGGGAAATACCATATGCCGTCATCGCCGCCAGCATAATGCAGCAAAACGTCCCACACCCTGTTACGATCAGACTATTCATAAAATATTGTCCAAACTGATCTTTCAATAAAATTTCCTGATAGCTCTCCAGCACGAATTGCTTGGGCCAGCCGAACATATTCATAATCAAATCCGACTTAGTCTTAAAGGAATCCAGCACTGTCGCTCCCAACACAAGAAATGTAATCATTGTATACAGAAACAAAACAATGGAAAAAAACCACCTGACTGCCCGCCCAGCCGGGGAAATAATTTGGCCTTCTCTTTGTCTCTTTTTCATAAATTGTTACCCCCATCAATCGTTGTTGTACTCGAATCTGGACAGAATCTTATTCTGGAGCAGCGTTACAACCATGATGACGGCAAACATCGTCACACTGATCGCGGCACCAAATCCCAATTCAGACCTGCCATTTAACGCCGATCCAAACGTATAGCGATAAAAAACAAGATTTACAAAATCCAGAGAGCCGTTTACGCCCCCGCTTGCCCCTCCCAGAATAAACGGAATATCAAAAACGCCAAGCGCCCAAATCGAACTCATGATAATAATCGATGCACAGGAAGGAAGCGAAAGCGGAATCAGAATCCGGAACAAGCGTTGCACTTCATTGCATCCGTCAATACTGCTGGCTTCCATGACGTCCTTCGGAATATCCATCAAATTAGCGTAAAAAATCATCATACCACTGCCTGCTCCCTGCCAGATAATCAGGATTATCATAATTTTAAACGCCATATTGGGATCGCCGATCCAGCTTCCTGTCAGCTGTGACAGCCCGATATTAGTCAGAAATTCATTTAAAAATCCGATATTCGGATCAAAAATCATTGTGGCAAAGAAACTGACAATCGTCGAGCTGATCACATAAGGCATAAATATCATAAATTTAAAGTATTTGAACATTGGAATTTTCAGCCAGAACAGATACGCGATCAAAAACTGTATCGGCGTTATGATGAACCAGACGCAAAGCAGGTATTTTAAATTATTCAACACCGCATGCCAGAATGTCGGCGCAATTCTATCGTTTGTGAAAAGAGTCTTGAAATTTTCCAGGCCAACAAATTTCATTTCCCCCAGTCCTGACCATTCAAATACGCTGATCACAAACACATAAATAATCGGTATAATGATAAAAATTGTATACATAATCATACCAGGTGCCAAAAAGGCCAGATATGGTCTGCGTTTCCTGCTCCTTCTTTCCTCTTTCTTTATCGCATTCTTCATAAATTTTATAATTCCTTTCTATTGACGTCTGCCTATCTCTTCACAACATTAAACCTGAATCTCTTACTTTGCTTTATAAAAAGGGGATACCGCTGTTTTAGCAGTATCCCCCTACTCATCTCTTATCCTGCCTCTTACTGCATGACCGCAGCGATATTATCCATCAGTTCATCCGTTGTAACACTTCCTTCAAAGAGTTTCACAGAATCTTCTTCCCAGATTGTCGTTGCGGACTCGCCTTCTTTTGCGTAATTTGCCAACACAGACTGCCAGCTGGTGTAAACCGTCTCCGCATCAGAAATCTCCTGTACGATCTCGCTACTCGCTTCAATCTTCGGGCTTCCGGACACGCCGCCGGTTGCCTGTACCCATGCAGTCTGTCCTTCCAAGGATGCGCAGTACTGTACAAAAGCTTTTGCAGCTTCTGCGTTTTCCGTATCCTGGTAAATGGAGAATCCATTTGCGTACGTTCCTACCATACCTCTTGTTCCGTTATTGTCCGGGATCTGGAATGCTCCATAATTCAGATCAGGATTATTACCGGAAATCGTACTTGTCGACCAGGAACCGCCAATGTACATCACTGCCTTGCCAGTCGTAAATGCAAGAATCGTAGCATCACCATTGACGCCCATCACATTATCACCATAATATCCTGCATCTTTCCACTCCAGCATCTTATTCAATGCATTCGCTGCCGGCTCATCAGTCGCCTTAACAGAATAATCTGCTAATCCTTTCACATATTCCGGCTCCATAGCCGCCAGTACCGGCTCATAAGTAAACAGAATACTCCATGTATCCGTCAGGCACTGAGAAATCGGTGTATAACCGGCTTCCTTCTGCTTAGCAAGCAGCTCTTCAAACTCATCAAACGTGGTAGGAACTGTCCAGCCTTCCTGCTCGAAAATGTCCTTATTATAGTAGCAACACCTCGTATCCAGCGTCATCCACGGCACCGAATACTGTTTTCCGTCAATCGTCGCAATCTGTAAACTATCCTGCTCCAAATCACTAAAATCAATTTCTCCGGAAAGATCCATCAACGCCCCATTGCTCACGAGATCCGCCATATTACTCGATGAAGTACCGTTTGTCCAGAATACATCCGGGGCCTCTCCAGACTGGATTGCCGTAGAGAGCAGGCTGTAATACGTATCTCCGTCCTTAATTTCCCATTCCACTTCCACATCCGGATATTTTTCGCTGAATCCCGCCACCACTGCTTCCAGTGCCGACTCAAAACTGTTACTGTGTTCCCATACCGTAATGCTTCCGCTGATGTTTGCAGTCGTTTCCTCTGTTTCTGCTGTATCATCTGCCTCTTCTGCTACTGCCTCGGTGGTTTCCTCCTGTTCTGTCGTATTCTCTTCACTCTGCTGTGCTGTCCCGGAGGATCCCCCACATCCTGCCAAAAGTGATGCCATCATGGTCATCCCACAAAGCACTGCTAATACCTTCCTTACTCTCATAACGTCCTCCCCTTTCCTAAATAAATTGTATCGCTTTGCGATTACTCCTTTATTTTACAGGAAACGCCAAATAATTCACCCAATAATTCTCTCTACTTCATTCACAAAATTCTTTTTTTGAATAGTCATATTCAATTTCTTATTCGATATTCACAATTTTACAAAGAGACCGCACAGCGCTGTCTCTGTTCCCACGGACAACTCTGTGCGGTCTCTTTGTTCCCGCTGTTTCGCTTTTATTCTCCCATCGTTTTTCTAAAATCCCTGATCGTCTCTCCTGTCACTTTTTTAAATACACGAACCATATAATTGGCGCTGCTAAATCCTGTTTCCTCTGCAATCTCCTCTAGCGACCGGTTCGGATCACCGAGATATCTCTTCACCAGATCGATTCTCCGCGCATTGATATACTCTATCAGCGTTACCCCTGTTCTTTCTTTAAATTTCTTGCAGAAAACCGCCGTACTCATACAGCTCATCTCTGCCAGTTCTGTAAGGCTGATCCTATCATTCATATGCTCATCTACATACCGATACACCCCGCCAAATTCATCCATTCGCAGCTGTGTCAGCAGTTCCATCCGTAACTCGCACATCACCATATCCAGGCGACGCACTAATTCCTTTTTTTCATATGCCTCAGAAATAACCCGAATATACTGGTATTTCTGCTCCCATCTGCGCACTGTCTCCTCTGGAAAATGATAACCATGAAGTATCCTATAGACCATAACGCTAATCATAGAAATAAGCGTCTGACGCAAAATCTCGATATCCAGGTTCACATCTCCGCATCGTTTCAAAAAATTCTCCAGTTCCTCTCTAAACTGCTGCTCTCCGTCCTCCTCCAAAAAAGCATCCGTATGAAAATGCCCCTCCGGAGCATCCTTTGTCATGCATTCTGCATCGTAATAAGGCTCTGCCGACTCTTCCTCATAAAAATTCTGCTGTGCCGCTGCCACCGCCCTATGATACTGTGTCCGCACATCTTTCAAATTACGGAACAAAGCAGAAAGCCCTATACTGATCCTGTGATTTGTATAGAGTCTGACATTCTCTATCAAATCTTCACACAGCGAAATAATTTGTGCACGATGATTCGCTTCTTCTCCTTTCTCCTCTGCAAAATGTATCAGCACAAACATCTCTTCTCCTACCCGGAATAATTCTCCGAACGGATAGCGTCTCATTAAATTTTCCAGAAGTCCATACAGCATCTCCTTGTTGATCGTGCCGCCTCTCTCTCCGGACTCCTCCGGAATTAACAGCGCCGCCGCGTAATAAAGACTGTCCTGAGCAATAAGACTTTCTTCCAGCCGCTCTACTCCTTCCTTTCGAGGTAGTCTGTCTGCGTTCGAAAAGCTTCCCGCAGTCTCTCTTTGTACTCGCAGCACCGCCTCAATCAAAACTTCTTCTGTTAACTCCTGTTTTAAAATATACTGATTGGCCTTTAACTCAATCGCTTTTCTGGCATACTGAAAATCATTGTGACTACTCAGAATAATAATTCCACCCGCCAACTTTTTTTCCCGGATTTTTTCAATAAACGCCAGACCGTCCATTCCTTCCATCTCAATATCAGTAATGACAACATCCACCACCGTACGTTCCAGATAAACCAGCGCTTCTCCGGCATCAGAAAAACATTCTGCGACACTTATCCCTTCTTTTCCGTCCAGAAATGTTTTGATCCCTATTCTCGCCAGAACCTCATCATCCACAATCACTACCTGTATCATCTATCCCTGTCTTTCCTCTCTCCGGAAGCACATATACCACTGTCGTGCCTTCTCCTGGACTGCTCTGGATTTCCATTCCGTAGTTTTCCCCATATTCCAATGCAATAATCTGACTAATATGATCCAATGCAATATTCGTATGAACCTCGCTCTTGCCGTGCTCGCCACGCTGCCATTGCTCCACATCGAACCCGACTCCGTTATCCGCCACAGTAATCCGTAGTCTTCCCTCCGCACAGCAAGCATTTACCTTCACTACGCCGCGTCGGTATTTTCCTCTCTCAAATCCATGAACAATCGCATTTTCAACAACCGGCTGCAGGAGAAACTGCACAATTTCACAGCAGGCTGCCTCCGGGGATATACAAAATTGAATATCAAAGTTCAAAAAACGCGCTTTTTGAATCACAGCATAACTCTGAATCAGTCTGATTTCATCCCCCAGCGTATATCTCGCCTCCCTCCCCTTTGCCGAGCTCATCAGCAGGGAAATCAGGGCCTCAGTCAGATCACGGATATTATCCTGGCGATTGATCACGGCCATCCATTTAATCGTATTCAACGAATTATAAATAAAGTGCGGACTCAGCTGCGCACGCAGCGCTTCCATTTTAAATTCATTTTTTTCTTTTTCTTTCTGTGTATTTTTCTGGATCAATTCTGTAATTCTGGAACTCATTCCATTAAAATGTCTGTTTAAACGGCTGAGTTCTCCTATTGCAGGAATATAAACCGTTTCTTCCGCTCCTCCCGCCGCAAAAGCGTCCATACGATCTGTCAGAAATCGAATAGGCCCTACGACATACCGTTCAATCAGCAAAAGAATCAGCAGCAAAAAAAGACACATTATCACAGTCATGACAATCTGTACAATCTTTATCGCCTGAAACTCACTTAATACGGCCCGCATAGGCACAACGTACCCTGCCGTCCATCCTGTCTTTTTAGACTCTTTGGTGATGTTCAGATATGTCTGATGCGAAACGCTCATTTCTGTCACCTGATCCTGCGTATCCGGTGCGGCAATTTCTTCATATGCAGGATCCCCTTCTGTACCCCCGTAATACAGGAGTTCTCCTCTGTTATTTAATAAAAACGGAATCGCTGATCCTGTTTTTTCATTCAGAAAACAGTTTAAAAATTCTTCCAAGTCTATCACCATGTAGACCTGTGCAATATTTTTTTCCTCCACTCCATTCAGGGATTTTGCAAAAACCACTTTCTGCCCACTTCTGTTCTTTGGAATCAGAGTAACGACATCGCTCCAAACATGTCTTCCATTTTTATCCGCAACAAGAGACGCATACCGCTCCACAATACGATCGAAATCATCATAGTTTTTTCCCACCAGATAACTTTGACCTTCTGTAATAAGATAAATTGCCGTCACATAATTGTCTCCAAGCAGGTCCCTCATTTCGCTCATTTTTCTTACAATCCGGCTTTCCTCTTCCGCATCCTGCTCCCCGTTTTCCAGGATTTCCACAATACCGTTGTAATAAAAATTAATCGCGCTATCTGCATAGGTGCCACAGACACTGTCAATCTGATTGCTGACGCTGTCAAGAACCTGTGTCATGTAATTCCCATATGATTCTTTCGCATATTTTTCGGTGATCACGCTCGTGACTGTTGACAAAATCAAAAACGGAAAGATCACCAGGAATACAAAGAGAACTGCCAGAACACGACTTAATTTCGTTTCCTCCAGAAATGTCCGCATATCGCGCTGTAACCCCTTTCCAACCTTCTTTCCTGCAACAGTTTCGAAACACGCCCTTCCAACCACAGCTATACGTTACAAAAGCCTTTTTCATTGCAAGATTTTCTGAAAGCACATGCCGTCTCCTGATCACCCGTGATATAATACCAGTGCGGCTTCCGCCCCGGACTGCTGGGCTTTTTCTTTCCGCCGCATACAACGATTCAGAATGGAGACTCTCATGAATATTCTCGTCATTGACGCACAGGGCGGCGGCATCGGAAGGCAGCTGATCGCCGGAATCAAATCCGCCCTTCCGAACGCTGTCATCACCGCTGTCGGCGCCAGCAGCGCCGCCACCGCCGCCATGGCAAAAGCCAGACCCGATCATCTGGCCACCGGTGAAAACGCCATTCTCGTCGGCTGCCGCCGCGCCGATCTCATCACCGGCCCGATCGGCATCGTGATCGCCGATTCCCTGTTCGGGGAAATCACGCCTGCCATGGCGCTGGCCGTCGCGCAGAGCAGTGCAAAGCGCGTCCTCGTCCCTTTCAACGGCTGCGACAATATCATCGCCGGAGTCGGCGATTACAGCACCGCTCAGCTCATCCAGAGCGCCGTCTCAGAAATCTGCCGCAGTGCAGAATAACCGTTACTCCTCCGAGAGCAGCCACTCGTAATCCGCGTCGGTAAGCGGCGCTTCCAGCGCGCCGCACGCCTCGATTATCCGCTCCGGCTTCGACGCCGAATAGAGCGGCACGCAGACAAACGGCTGATGATAAAAGAATGCCAGTACCGCCTGCGTCACAGAGCAGCCATACTGCCTGCACAGCTCCATCATTTTCTCCGCCACCCTGCGGTTCTCCGGCGTATCATACGAATTTCCCCTGACGCCATCCTCTCCGCGCGCTGCATAGCTCTGGAAATATCCGCCGCAGTTTCCCATATACGGCATCGCCAGATTCTCACGCCGCTCCTCATGGTAGGCAAAAGCCTCTTCCCGAATACAGCCAAGCGTATCGTCAGACATTCCCCGGAAGAATTTCATGCCGAGATTGAGCAGGCTCTGATCTGCCACAAATCCCCGGTATCCATGCTCCGCACAGTACCGGTCAGCCTCCTTCATCCGCTCTGCGTCCCAGTTTGAGCAGCCGTAGTAGCGGATTTTTCCCGCCTTCACGAACTCCTCCATCGTCTCTATCTCCTCTGCTACAGACTGATTTCTGTTATCTCTGTGATAGAAATAGAGATCGATGCAGTCCGTCCGCAACTGACGCAGGGACTCCTCCAGATCCTTCACCATATCATCATGGGACATACGGCTTCTGTGAAGATCCGGGTGCTCCACCGTCATATCCGGATGACCGCCCTTCGTCATCAGAATCACCTCGCCGCGTTTTCCGCTCCTCTGCAGCCAGTCTCCGATAACCCTCTCCGATCTCGCCCTCTCTCCCGGCACCCAGTCTGAATAGACATGCGCGGTGTCAATCACGTTGCCGCCGCAGGAGAGATAGGCGTCCAGCAGTCTGTCCGCCTCCGCTCCGTCCCATTTCAGTCCCGCATCCGAGGTTCCGAACCCCAGAGGGTAAAGAGATAAATCTGTATCCGGTATCTGTATTCTTTTGTCCATACTTCCCTCCATTCTGGAGCGATCCTCGCGACAGGGCGACGCAAATGTCCAATTTGCGTCTGCCATAATCGAGATTTGCGATGCTCCAACACAAATCTCGGGATTGAAAAATAAGCTATCGAGCTTATTTTTCAATCTTACCTCCATGCCGCAGTCTGTCTGCGATACTCCTGCAATCCACATCCCTGTGACGACCAAACTCTCTTCTTCCCATCATATCATGGATTGCCGCGCACGCAAGTTCTTCCCTGTTTTATCATCCCTTATCATTCCACTGAAAAAGCGGCAGGAAGATCTCTCTCCCCGCCGCTCTGTACTCAGCCTGCTCTGAATTCAAATTTTCTCTGTTCTCTCTCCGTCTCCACGCACTCGATCTCCGCGCCCAGCGACCGGAGCTTTTCCGGAAAATCCTCATACCCGCGCTCGATATAATAAATATCGTGAATCTGAGAAAAGCCGTCTGCCGCCAGCGCCGCAATCACAAGCGCCGCGCCCGCCCGCAGATCAGGCGCCATAATGCTCGCGCCGGTATAACGGCTGACGCCGTCTATGATCGCGGTGTTGCCCTCCACCTTGACCTGCGCTCCCATTCTGGTCAGCTCATCCACATATTTAAACCGGTTCTCAAAAATACTCTCCGTCACAATACTCGTTCCCGACGAGAGCCCCAGCACCACCGCGATCTGCGGCTGCATATCCGTCGGAAATCCGGGATACGGCAGCGTCTTGACATGCGTGTGGTTCAGCCGCTTCGTCGCCACAACGCGAACAGCGTCGTCGGACTCCTCGACCTGGCAGCCGATCTCCATCAGCTTGGCCGAGAGGGATTCCAGATGTTTGGGAATCACATTTTTGATCGTGACGTCTCCCCTCGTCGCGGCCGCCGCGAACATGAAGGTGCCCGCTTCGATCTGATCGGGAATAATCGAATACTCCGTGCCATGGAACCGCTCCACACCGCGGATCCGGATCACATCCGTTCCCGCTCCCTTGATCTGCGCCCCCATGCTGTTTAAAAAGTTCGCCAGATCCACCACATGCGGTTCCTTAGCGGCATTCTCAATAATCGTCATGCCGCGCGCCATCGAGGCCGCCATCATAATGTTGATTGTCGCGCCGACGCTCACCACATCCATATAGATATGCGCGCCCTGCAGATCGCCGGCATCCGCCACAATCATACCGTGTTCCACGCGAACCTCCGCGCCCAGGGCGCGGAATCCCTTGATATGCTGATCGATCGGGCGCAGTCCGATGTTGCAGCCTCCCGGCAGCGTGACCTCCGCTCTCTTGTACTTGCCCAGAAGAGAGCCGATCAGATAATAGGAACCTCTGATTTTCTTGACATAATCGTCATCGATCGGCGCGTCCTTAATCAGCGCTCCGTTGATTTTGAAGGTATGCCGGTCGACTCTCTCCACCACCGCACCGATATTCTCGATCGCACGGAGAATCGCTCTGATGTCGCTGACATCCGGCACATTGTCGATCCTCACGGTTTCATTAGACATAATAGAGGCCGCCAGAATAGCAAGCGCCGCATTCTTGGCGCCCGAAATCTCCACCTCTCCGGAGAGGGGATTGCCGCCCTTGACCGCGTAATGTTCCATATTCTCTATCTATACTCCTTCACAGATTCCGACTGTCCGCGCGCCCTGCTCCGGCACAAAACACCCTTCGCCTTACTTTGCCATGTCCCGCCCCGCCGCATCATGCAGGCGGCAGAACACAGCACCCATCCCGCGCGCGGTCCCTTGTCTCGTCTTCTGAATTCTTATGTTTTTCTTAGCATTAACTTATGTAGAATATCCCAAAAACGAAAATATGTCAAATTGCTGAATATTCGAGTCATTTTTACGTCATTTTACCTATAAACCTGTCCGGACCGTTTCCACCGCACGGCGGGCAGCGTCTGCCGTTCTGCCCTTTGATCCCGCCTGTGGCAATCCATACGGATTTTTTCCCGCTGCCTCTTCTGCGGAACCGCTGTCCTGTCCACGCCGTCTCCCCGGCAGCACAGCAGGCAACAGGCAACAGGACAGCACAGCAGCAGACCGCCGCGTGACACTATGAGATATAAGCGAGTGGGTTGACCGCCTGTCCGTTGATGCGCATCTCAAAGTGAAGATGCGGCCCGGTACTGTTGCCTGTATTCCCGGAGAGCGCGATCTTCTGTCCCTGCGAGACGCTCTCTCCCGCCGAGACGAGGAGGCTGCTCAGATGTCCGTACCGCGTCTGCCTTCCGTCTGCGTGCTGAATATAAACGACATAGCCGTAACCGCTCTGCCATCCGGCCAGCGTAACAGTTCCCGCTCCGGACGCCATGACCGCGGTTCCCGTCGGCACCGCAATATCGATTCCCTGATGATTCGTGCTGGCCCCCGCCTTCGGCGCAGCCCGCCCTCCGAATGAAGAGGAAATGGTTCCTCCGGAAAGCGGCCAGATATAGGTGGGCGGAACCTTCGTGCCGCGCTCCACAATCTTGGGCACCGCAGCGATTGTCGCCTCCTCCTTCACAATCTGCGTGTCAATCCGGCTGCCGTCCTGATACTCCACCTGCGCAATCACGCGGCGGTGACCCGCCGAGGGTTCCTGAATCACCTCTGACTGATTCGTATACCACTCGTCGTTGTCCACATAGATCACATCCTCATCGTAATCCTCTTCATAATATTCCTGTACCGTATAAATGACGGAGAGCTCCGGCGTCGGCACCGTGACTGTCAGTTCGTCCCCCTCCCGGATCATCGAGTCCGCGCTGGAGAGCAGCGTGTTCATCGAGACCAGATCCGCCGTCGTCAGACCATACTCCTCCGCGATCTCCGAGAGCGTATCCCCCGACTGCACCTCGTAAATTTCTTCCTTTTCCTGATCCTTCGTCACCGCGCTGACCGCATCCGCCAGAGAGGTGATCTGACTGGCCGGCATATACGCCTCCACGACCTCGACCTTTTCCTCAAAGGCAATTGACTGCAGGCCCAGCGGATAATCCTCGAAATCCCTGCCGACAGCAGGCTGCACCGAACGGAAGATATCCGAGAGCGTCTCCTCGATTCCCGCCGTCGGCAGACTCTCCTCTTTCTCCTCAATCTGTTCCTGCTCCCGGGTCGTGATGACCTGCGGCGTCAGGGCATTGATCTCCCGCTCCGTATCCAGCGTCAGATTCACCACATATTCACGTTCTGTGTCATACTGATACAGCGTCTGCTCCAACAGGGAAAGCACATCCTCCTTGCTGGCCAGATTGATCGTGAACTGCCCGATCTTCACCGTATAGCAGCGGGAGAGCGTGCTCTCCTTATCCCTCTCCAGCACGGCGGCCATCCGCGCCGCTATCTCCTGTTCGTCGTCCACTCTTCCCCAGAGAACCTCCTCGCCCTCTACCGTCAGTTCTGCTCTGACGTAGACGAGTTCCTCTGATCCGTCCGCCACCTGACGGCGCGCTTCCCGCAGACACTGCTGTGCCGTTTCCTCGGAATCCGCCATACCGACTTCCTCCCCGTTTAAACTCACACAGAACAGATTCTCCCCGGTGTGCCGGAACGGAACATAAGTGGGCAGGAAAAAGAGGCCCACAAGCATCGCTGTCATTGTGGCCCCCAGAAACCAGATATGTATTTTTCGCGCATAAACCGTGATTTTTTTCATGAACGCCTCATGGATGTCTGCTCTCCCCCGACGTCTTCCCTCTTTTGAATCATGTCTTCAGCGCGTGCTTTTTCTCACTGAAAAACCGAATTTTCCGAGCTTCTCTCCGAGTGCAAAATACTCGCCGTGGGAATAGGCGATCAGATCCGCCTTTTCCAGATCGAAGCGTCCGCTCTCGTCCAGATACTGATCGTCGATGTCCACACCGACCACTTCTGCCAGAAACATCTCATGGACGCCGAGCCGCTTGTGCTCCGTCACACGGCACTCGATGCTCACCGGACTCTCCGCGATTCCCGGCGCTTTGATTTTGACAGACGGAGATTTCGTCAGATGAAGCACCTCGAATTTATCCACATCCCGTCCCGATCTGACGCCGCAAAAGTCCGTGGCATACGCCAGCTTTCTCGTTGTCAGATTCACGACGAACTCTCCCGTTTTCTCGATGATGTCATAGGAATACCGCTCCGGACGAATCGACACCGACAGAGTAACCGGATCGCTGCTCACATTCCCGGCCCACGCCGCCGTCATAATATTAGCGCGCCCGCTCTCATCCATACAGCTGACCATCACCGCCGGGGCAGGATACAGCATATTGCCCGGTTTCCAGAATACTTTCGCCATAATTATCTCCATTCCGGAGCGATCCTCGCGACGGGCAATCCTCCCATTGCTGTCACGCCGAAGGTTCATCTTCTTGAACTGCGTTCAAGAAGCATCCCTCGCTGCGCTCAGTCATTCGCGTCTGCCATAATCGAGATTTGTGACGCTCCGGCACAAATCTCGGGATTGAACAATAAGCTATCAAGCTTATTGTTCAATCTTGTCTCCATTCCAGAGCGTCCCCGTCATCCAAACAGCGTAAACAGAAACGCGAGATCCACACCGGCGAACTGCAGGATCCCGCCCGCAGCCGCAAGCACCGCACAGACCAGAATCGCGATCTGAACCCCCGTCACGGCAGGTTTGACCGGTTCTCCCATATCCTCTTCGATACGGGCGAGCCGTGCGGCGAGATCATCCAGCGATCCCTGCAGCGTCTTTGTCTGCTTCTCCAGTTCGGAGATCATCGACGCCTGAATATTTCGGTAAACCCTCACATTTTCCTTGTGTGCGAACTCATCCGACTGCTGGAGAAGTTCTGCGATTTTCTGCTGGGAGCCGCCGATCGAATCGACGATCCTGCGCTGAAACTCCGCCCCGGAGAGCTCCTCTACCGCAGTTGAGGTCGCCTCCAGTCTGGAAGCGCTCTGCTCTGCCAGAGAGCGGACGCTGTCAGCCGCGCTCGCATTCATCACCTGCAGCTTCTCCACCAGCGCGTTATTCTTCTCATACAGAGCGCGAAGCTCCGCCAGCTGCCTGCTGTAAGCGCCGATTTCGGCTTTCAGGCGATCCGCCTGCGCCGCTTCCGCCGCGCCGTTGGCACGGATCATCTCATCCGGACTGCCCATCCCCATCATTCTCCGTTCCTTTCTTTTTCACCGCTTCGAGACATTGTGTGTAACACAATGTCTTATTATACTATACTTTCCCTTCCCGCAAAAGCTTTCCGCAGACCAAAAGCAACCTCCGGCCCTCTGCCGTCCGCTCGGCTCCATTCCTTCTCTGTGTCCTTGATTTTTGTCTATTCTGTACACTTATTTATAAAACGAAAAATCGTTTTTATGTATATTAACCAAGTTTTTACAGGGAGTTCATATTTTATTCATAATTATCGAGTATATTATTCTTATCAGATACAGATGCACAGATAATTTTTTCATAATAGCCCGGGCGCCGAGAGGTGTCCGGGCACTCCTCATGTTACGGCTTCTTTTTTACAGTTCCCTGATTTCATTATTCAGCGAGAGCATCTTGACGTCGAGCTCTGAAATCATCTTCGAGCACTCCCTCAGTTCCGTATTGATATGCTCCGGCACTTCCCCCGTAAACTTGTACTGAATCTTGTGCTCGAGACTGGCCCAGAAATCCATCGCAATCGTCCGGATCTGCACTTCCACCTTGGCGTCCACAATCCGGTCGGACAGGTAGACCGGAATCAGGACGAGCATATGGTAGCTCTCATAGCCGCTCTCCTTCGGAGCCGCAATATAGTCTTTGATCGCCACGATCTTAATATCGCTCTGATTGCTGATGATGTCGGCAATCCGGTAAATATCCGATTTAAACGAGCAGATCACACGAATTCCCGCGATGTCATTGACATACTTTACCATGTTGGCGATCGTCGCTTCATAGCCCTGCTTTTTCAGCTTTTTGACGATGCTCTCCGACGTCTTGATCCGCGCTTTGATATGCTCAATCGGATTGTAATTGTGCACATGCTGAAACTCCTCGTTCAGGATTTCCAGCTTGGTTGCTATCTGTTTTAATGCGGCGTTATAGATCAGCATGACCTCCTCATAGCTGTCAGCGCCGTCGTCTGTCACTTTCAGTTCCATTTCGTTTCCCCATACGGAAGCGGTTCCCCGATCACACGCCGCTTCCCTCCCCGATTATTCTTGTTATTTGCTCTGTTCCGTACCTTCTCCGATTCCATTCCAGTAATTCCGGTTCATCGTAAAGCGAAGCACCCATGCTCTCGGCAGCGTCCGATACCTCTTTCCCAGCCGGTATCCGAGGAGCCTTGCCGCGCATCCGGCCACGAAACCGGGAATCTCCCTCCCGGCCTTCTGATCCCGCAGATAGCGGATTACGGTTCTGACATACTTCATCCCCTCGCTCTCGGAGGACGACGCCGCAAAAATCTCCGGATGATCCGCCTGGGAAACTCCCAGATCAAAATTCCGGTGAAACTGCTGCCTTGCCGAATAGTGGTGCGAGTGTACGACTCTCGCTTCTGCCTCGTAGTAGATCCGCCACCCATCCTGCAGTGCCCTGCCGGCGTAAATCATATCTTCGTTAAAAATGGTCCGCCGGATAAAACCGCCCAGCTCGTCAAACGTCCGCTTCCGGTACAGCGCGCAGACGTTCGAACAGAAATAGGTCTTGATTCCGAGTCTGTCATAATCCGCCTGGGATTTAACCGACGACTGTTTCGGATAATTATAGAGTCTCGTAAACCGCTCCGCCGCCGAAGCTCCCTCTCTTGGCAGCTGTCTCGCATAGGAAACAGCTCCCGCCGGATCACGCTCCATCGGTTTCAGGAGATTTCGCACGAGCTCCCGGTCTTCCGGCAGCGCATCCTGCGTCATAAACAGCAGGAAATCCGCACCGGCGCACCGCAGTGCCCCTGCGTTCCTCGTCGCTCCGTGATCGAATTCCTCCCGCCTGATATGATGAATCTCCGCAAGCGGATAGTTTGACTCGAAGGCCTCCCCGGACAATCCCGCCTCTCTCAGCAGACTCTCAAATCCTTCTCTCTCCGTATTGATTACGCGAATCCGTCGGGGCCTCACACTCTGACGGTGCAGCCGTGCCAGCGTCTCCAGAAAACGCCGGTCCGGGTAACAGGTGGGAATTATCACATCCACAATCGGATCCACCGCCTCTTTTGTCTGCGTCGTCATCTCCCCCTCCCTTTCCCTGCTGTCTCTTTTCCATTTCTGTCCATTCCTGTTTCATTCCCGTCGGCCGGGCCGCGGCTCTCCAGCGGCCTGCCGTCAGAACTCCGTTTTATTTCCCCTCTGTTCTGCCGATATGCAAAGAGAGCCTCATCGGCTCTCCCTGCGCTGCCGCGCGGTATCCCGCGCCCTCGTTGTCACTTTGCCGCTCTCTGTGCCGCCGGTACAGCCCGCGTTCGCTGCGGTCCGGCGGGTTTCTTTCTGCCCCGGATTTCCTAATTCAGAACCGAAGTGTCGCTGGCAATCCTGTCACTGTAGCTCTGCACTTCGTCAGAAACCTGATACTCGCTGTCGTCGAACAGGAACTGATGGAGCCAGACCACGTTGGAGGCCAGATCTCTCGGTGCCACGATGCTGCCGATCGCCTGTCCCATATTGCCGGTCGTTCTCATATCCGACTGCGGGAAACCATCCTGTTCCACGATTTCATAATTTGTGATATTGCCCAACAGTTCCACAATATCCGTCAGATCAAAGGAAGTATAGATCTCTCCGAACACATCGTTGGCAATCGTCGTCAGATCGGAAACGCTCGCCTGCTTTGCCTTTTCCATTGTCGCCATCAGGACTTCTCTCTGGCGCTCCGCCCGTTTGAAGTCGTCGCCTGCCGTATAGCGGATCCGGCAGTACGCCACTGCCTGCAGTCCGTTCAGATGCTGCAGTCCCGTCGTCGTGATCTCCTGATACGTCATCCCCAGCTCCTCGGACATCGTCAGCTGGTAGCTGTTCAGGTGCGGCATTTCCGCCTCGTCCACATCGATGTCGATGCCGCCCAGCGCGTCGATCGTCTTGGCCAGACCGCCGAAGCCCACCGTCACGAAGTCCGTAATGTTCATATCCAGATTCTGGTTCAGCATCATGATCGCCTGCTCGGGGCCGCCCTTTGCATAGGCCGCGTTGCATTTATTATAGGAATCGTTGCCCAGATTCAGGTAGGTGTCACGGTAGACGGAAACCAGACGGATCTCTCCGGTATCCTCATTGATCGACGCGATCATGATCGTGTCGGACCGGGTGTTGCCGGTCAGCGCTCCCGATGTGGAGTCCACGCCG
This sequence comes from Eubacteriales bacterium, assembly GCA_030524225.1. Classification (GTDB taxonomy): domain Bacteria; phylum Bacillota; class Clostridia; order Lachnospirales; family Lachnospiraceae; genus CAG-791. The sequence goes on along the minus strand of JAUNGV010000013.1, from coordinate 17,658 downwards.
AACAGGGCGATATTTCTGTAGCCCTTCATCGTACCGGTCTCGGTATTCTCCTTGACCTCGTCGCTGATACTCGCCTCGATCTTCTCAGTCGGGATATCCGCCCGCCCGCCGGTTGTGCCTCCGATCTTTGTAAAGACCCCCGACACATACAGGGCGATCAGCACCAGAATCAGCACGATCACTTCCACCACAATCAGTGCGATACGCTTCTTTTTCTTAGCCGCCTTCTCCGCAGCTCTCCCGCCCCGGCTCTCTTTTCTGCGTCTGTCCGATGCGCGGTCTCTGCGGCCGCTTCTCTTCTCCCGCGCAAAATCATCGTCATAGCCCGCGCCGTACTCATCGTCATAGCCGTCATCGTAACCGTCGTCATACCGGTCGTCTTCGTAGAGATCCTCTTCGTAGCCGTCTCCCTCATAGCCGCCGTCCTCGTACCGGTCGTCGTCCTCATAAGGCTCTGCGTATTCCTCGTAACGTCCGCCGCCTGCGACTGCCGCGCGTCTCTGCCGCTCGCGCTCCTCGTAAGTGTCGTAATCGTCATACTCCTCATACTGGTCGCGATCGTAACGGTGATCTCTTGCCATGCCTACCTCCATATTCGCGCGTCCGCCTTACGTGCAAAAGGCCGCCTCTGCGGTTTTTCAAAACAATGATTCGCTTCCCGCATACGGCAGCTCTGCGCCAGCGCACGTATCTCTATTCCTATTCCTGATTCTCTCTTCACTCTCGCCGGCGCGCCGCTCTGCTTCTGCCCGCACCGGAAACAACAAGTGATATTCTCTCACAAAACAGTGATTTAAACAAGTGCAAAATCCTTAAATTGCACGCCCTCCCGATCAATACGCGTTCTTATTAATAAAGCCTTTGAAGATCGTCAGAAACAGTATCTTAAAATCAAAGCCCAGACTCCAGTTCTCAATATAGTACAGATCATACTGGATCCGCTTGCGGATAGAGGTGTCTCCGCGGTAGCCGTTGATCTGCGCCCACCCCGTGATGCCGGGACGCACCTGATGCTTGACCATGTAACGAGGAATCTCTTCCTTGAATTTCTCGACGAACTGGGGCCGCTCCGGTCTGGGCCCCACGAGGCTCATCTTGCCCATCAGCACGTTGAAGAACTGCGGCATCTCGTCAATGCTCGTGCGCCGCAGAAAGCTTCCGAACTTCGTCACCCGCGCATCGCCCTTCTTCGTCCATCCCTTGGCCTCCTCCGCCGCCGTCTGCACCGTCATCGTGCGGAATTTGTACATCGTAAAGGGCTTGCTGTGCAGGCCGATTCTCGTCTGCTTGTAGATCACCGGTCCCGGGCTCGTGCACTTCGTCCCGACTGCGGCGAGGATCATAAACGGAGAGAACAGCACAATAGCCACCACAGCGCCGAAAATATCCACCATACGCTTCATCATGGCGTTGATCGTATTGGTCAGCGGCACATAGCGGATGTTGATGACCGGAAGGCCCAGCACATCCTCCGTGTAGGGATTGCTCGGAAAGAGCGAGCTGTAATCCGGAATAAATTTCGTGTGGACGCCTGATTTCTCACACATATCCACGATTTTCTCCAGATCGTCGTAATCGTTCAGCGACAGCGTGATCGCAATCTCATCCAGCTTGTTCTCCGGCAGGATATACGTCAGGTTATCGATCATGCCGAGCACTTTGATGCCGCGGTACACCGTTCCCCTCGGCACATGGTCGTCGAGAATCCCGTGCACCACGTACCCCCACTGCCCGTTGGAGAGAATCCTGTCGATGTACGCCTCCGCCGCCCGCGAATAACCGATCAGCAGCACATGCTTTAAATTATTGCCCTTGCGCCTGAAATAGTAGAGCGCTTTGCGGATCCAGTACCGGTACAGCGTCGTCAGAACAATGTTGAGTCCGTAAAAAATCGCAATGAACGACCGGGAGAAATCAGGCATATTCATCACGAAGAACACCACCATCAGCACCACAATCCCGATCGTATTCGATCGGACAATCTCGAAAATCTCATTCCGGATCTGTTTGGAGCGCTTGGAATTATACAGGCTGTCCATGGAGTACAGAATCAGATAGAGCGGCACGATAAAATAGAGCATACTAAAATACGTCCGGGCTGAATAGGCCGTCACCCCGGGCGTTGTGCTCGCGAACGCCGTCATAAACTTGATATACCACGATAACAGGTAGCTCAGTATCACCACCACGCCGTCGAGGACGACGTGCAGCCTGTTAAAATACGTCTGGTTGTCCTTAATCATACCGCTCTTCCAATACTATTCTGCGCCTGCCGTCCGGCGCCGCCATCTAAAAACATCCGCTCATTTCGCGTCCGCCGCTCTTCTGATGCAGTTGACCCACAGCGCCCACTGAATTTTACAGTAAAAGGGGATGCGCAGCAGGGAAAACGGAACCTTTCCGCCCAGATAAAGCGGGTGAATCGCGGGCCGCTCCCTGTCGGCTCCAACGCCCGCCTCTTCCCAGATCGTCCCCCGGGCGGGCAGACGTCCCGCCGCTCTCTCCTCCTGCGCCGCCTGCGCGCGGGCAATCAGGAGCGCGCCCCGGGCGATTCCCTTCTCATAGGCCTCGCCGAGCCCCTTTTTCGTAAAATACGCCCGCTTGATCCGGACGCCCAGCGCTGTCAGCGGCCGGTTTAAGGCATACTGGAATGAGGGCATGTTTTTGTACAGGAGATAGGCATTGTTGCCCGCCGTCATCTCCTCCTTGAACGGATTGTGCACCGCGCCGCTGGAAGCGCTCCCCGCGTGATAGACGATGGCGGCCGGTTCATAGAGATTGCGGTAGCCGCAGGCCATCGCCCGCCACCCGATGTCCACATCCTCGAGATAGCAGAAATGCCTCTCGTCGAAATAGCCGATCTCCTCGAACACCTCCCGGCGGTACATGGCGGCTCCGGCGCAGGCGGAGAACACCGTCTCCCTCTTCCCGTAAAGATCCCTGCTTTTTGCCTTGCCACGGGCGAACGCCCAGCCGAGAGCGCAGTAGAGATCTCCCGCGTCGTCGATCACCTCCGGATCCCGCATCGAGAGCATCTTCGCCCCGACGCTGAACGTCCTGCCGCGCTGCACAATCGTCTCATACAGCGCCTGCACGCAGCCGGGATCGACTCTGGTATCGTTGTTCAGCAGCATCACGTACCGCGTCTTCGTGATATGCAGCCCGCTGTTCACCGCGTGACAGAATCCCGTATTGGCGCGAAGACGCAGGAGCGTCACCTGGGGATACCGGTCCCGCACCAGTTCAAAGCTGCCGTCCGAGGACGCGTTGTCCACCACAATAATCCGCGGCAGATACGTCCCTGCCAGCACGGAATCAAGGCAAGCTCCTATGTACTCCATGCCGTTGTAATTCGGAATCACCACCGTGATCAGATCCGTTCTGTCGATCCCCGCGGACGACGCGTTTCTCTCCTGCTCCATAGCTACTCCCATCCAATCCCCGCCGCAGTCAGGCTGCAGCGCCGTAACCCCAAAGCCGCGCAGTCGGTTTCTGTGCTGCCGCCATCGAACCGGTCGCGCCGCTTCGAACGCATTGCTTTTCCCGCCGGCCGATTATTATCGGATCATCCGCACTATCCTGGGATCCCATACCACGCGGTAGCCCAGCGAGCGCGCTGACCGGCAGAAGATCACCGACAGCTCTTTTAATCCCGCGCCGCTCTGCATGACATGCGTGTCATAGGAGACGCCAAACACACTCTCATAGAGACTGTACAGTTCCGGACGGATCTGCATGCAGCGCACGTCCACCGCCGCTGCGTCCTGCATCGTATCAGCCCGGTGCATCGGTCCGCTCTCCTGCTCGTGCATTCCCAGAAAAAGGGCGTTTCCCTCCTCGTCGTAGAGACCGCCGACAATTCTGCGCCTGCCGTTGATCAGTTTGCCGCCCAGCACGCCGACGTCTTTTCTCGCCGTAAAAATATCCGGCAGATACGTCACGTCATAGAATCCTCTGTGGCGCGAATGCGTCACCTGCGCCTGAATGCGGCACTCCCTGAAATGATCCTCCAGCGCCGCTTTCCCCGCCTCATAGGCGTAATCTTTACTCCCCGGATTTCCGGCGGTGGAGCGGCTGTGGGTCCGCCAGTGATAGAGCACCCTGCCGATATGCGCGATTTCCGATTTGGGTGCGCGCAGCATCAGATCGTAGTCCTGCGCGCCGTCGTAAGCACTGCGCAGACCAAGCGCCAGAAAGAGCTCCCGTTTCATCAGCAGGAAATGACAGATATAGTTGTTGGCCTGAAAATAATCCAGATTAAAATCCGGTTTCCGGTTCGGCTCAAAGAAACGGGCACCGGACGCGTCGCACTTATCCTCGTCCGTATAGAGAATCTCCGCTCCCGTGCGGACGATTTCTCCCGCGGCCTCAAAGAGAGCGTCGGGCGTCAGCAGATCGTCGTGATCGAGAAACGCGACGTAATCCCCCTGGGCAAAGGCGGCCGCCGCATTTGTGTTCTCTGAAATGCCTCCGTTCTTTTCAAGACGGTGATAGCGGATCCGGGGATCACTGTAGGAAAGGGCGATCTCCTTCGCCTCCTGCGTCATCCCCGCATCCGCCAGAATCAGTTCCCAGTTTCCGTACGTCTGTGCGAGAACTGATTCAATCAGCTCCCGGAAGAAGCGGCCGTCCGGATCGCAGACCGGCACCAACACGCTGATCACGGGAGAATGCGTCTGTCCTTTTTCCAGTCCGAATACGGCGGCGGGGGGGGGCGCCGCCCCCCCCCCCCCACCACCCCAGCCCGCGC
>JAUNGV010000013.1:5820-12898 GCA_030524225.1 Eubacteriales bacterium | reverse complement strand
CGGCGGCCGGTTCCCCGGCCGCCATCCGATTCCACAGGGAGCGCTGCTCCTGCAGCGTCTCTTCCGTGGGCGCTTCGTACACGTAAGGAGGCGCCGCTTTCTCTCTCAGGCGCTCCCTCGCCGCGTACCACGCCGACGGAATTCCGTTTCTCCCCGCATATTGTATTGTCTTTCTGATATCATCCCACGCGGACATGTGCCTCCTTGCCGCAGTTATGCCCCGGCACTGCGAGCAGAAATCCGCGCAGGCGGTTTCTGCGATGTCATCAATCAATCTGCGTTTACAGCTCCGCCTTCACCGCTTCCGTCAGTTTCTCACTCTGCTGCGCCGCATCCTCCAGACTCTTGCCCTTCACGCCCATATAGAACTTGATCTTGGGCTCCGTGCCGGAAGGTCTCGCACAGCACCACGCATCGTCAGAGAGTGCGAAATAAAGCACGTTCGACGACGGAAGTCCGGTTGACTTCTCCTCACCGGAGGGAAGGAGCTTCGTCACGCCCGACTTGTAATCGCGGTATTCTTCCACCGTCCAGTCAGCGAACTTCGCCGGCGGATTCTGGCGCAGCTTGTCCATGATCGCCTGAATCTGATTCGCACCGTCGATTCCTTTCATGGTAATGGAATACTGGGTCTCCTTGTAGTAGCCGAACTCCTCATAGATCTTCACCATCTGATCCCAGAGCGTTTCGCCGTGCTTCTTGCACCACGCAGCCACCTCGCAGAGCATCATAACCGCCACCACGGCGTCTTTGTCTCTCGCGTGCGTTCCCGCCAGGCACCCGTAGCTCTCCTCCAGACCGAACACGTAATTGTGATCATGGTTCTGCTCGAACAGCTTGATCTGCTCTCCGATATACTTAAAGCCCGTCAGTACCTCAATGCACTCCAGTCCGTACTTCTCGCACAGTGCCATCGCCAGATTTGTCGTCACGATCGTGGTGACAAGAGCCGGATTCTCCGGCATCGTCCCGCCCGCTCTGCGCTCCCGCAGGATGTACTCCGCGATCAGCATGCCGGACATATTTCCGGTAAACGCGACGTACTCCCCGGTCTTCGTATCCTTCGCGTAGACGCCGAGACGGTCCGCGTCGGGATCGGTCGCGAGCACGATGTCCGCGTCCTTCTCCTTCGCCAGCTGCAGCGCCAGCGCAAACGCCTTCGGATCCTCCGGATTCGGGTAATCAAGGGTCGTAAAGTCAGGATCCGGCAGTTCCTGCTCCGGCACGACATAGACGTTCTTGAAGCCCAGCTCCGACAGAATCCGTCTGACCGGCACATTGCCCGTGCCATGGAACGGTGTATAGACGATCTTGATGTCGTCCGCCATCTCCGCGATCACCTCGGGATGGATAATCTGCTTCTTCAGCTCGGCCATGTACGCGTCGTCAATCTCAGCGCCGATCACCCGGTAGAGATCCGCCGCAACCGCATCGTCCTTATCCATCGTTTTGACCTCGTTATAGCTCGCGACGGCGTTGACCTCTGCGATAATGCCGGTATCGTGGGGCGGCGTCACCTGCGCGCCGTCCTCCCAGTAGCACTTGTAGCCGTTGTACTCCGGCGGATTGTGGCTCGCCGTGATCACGATGCCCGCCTGGCAGCCGAGTGTGCGCAGCGCAAAGGAGAGCTCCGGCGTAGGGCGCAGGGAGTCAAATACATACGCGCGGATTCCGTTTGCCGCGAGGCACAGAGCCGCGTCGTCCGCGAATTCCGGGGACATCCGGCGGGAATCGTACGCGATCGCAACGCCCTTCTTCGGATCGCCGTTCTTCATAATATAATTCGCCAGTCCCTGGGTCGCCTTGCGCACCGTATAGAGATTCATGCGGTTCGTTCCCGCGCCGATCACGCCGCGCAGACCGCCGGTTCCGAATTCCAGATCTTTATAGAAGCGCTCCTCGATCTCCGCCTCGTTGTCCCTGATCGCCTCCAGCTCTTTCTTCGTCGCCTCGTCAAAATACGGGTCGGTGAGCCAGTAGCCATACTGTTCCTTTACACGTTCGTTCATTGCTTTTCCCTCCATCTATCATAAATTTTATGAATTACCTCAGTCCTGTACTTTCAGGGAGTAATCGCTGCGATCCAGCGTAAAGTTCGGATTGTAGTACGGGTCACCCTTCTCGAGCACCTCTCTCCATTTCTCCCTGAAACGCGCCGATTCCGCGTTGTAGCGCTGCGCCTTCTCCCCCTGGTCATCAAGACCACGGGAAACCGATTCGTAATGATAGAGCTCCGCAAACGGAGTAAAGACGTTCAGATACCCCATTTCCCTCAGTTTCAGACACAGATCGACGTCGTTCAGCGAAATCGCAAACCCCTCGTCGAGACCGCCCGCCTGTTCGTACAGACTCTTCTTCACCATCAGGCAGGCTCCCGTGACCGCCGAGACGTTCTGCGCATAGCAGAGCCGCCCCATATAGCCCAGGTTCTCACGGCGCTGCCGGTAATGCGTGTGCCCCGCCGTCCGGTGCGCTCCGAGCCCGATCACGATGCCGGCGTGCTGGATCGTCTTGTCCCCGTAGTAGAGCTTGGCGCCCACCGCCGCCACGTCGGGGCGCTGCGCATACATCAGCAGCTCCTCCATCCAGTTGACCGAAATCACCTGCGTGTCGTTGTTGAGCAGCACGATATACTCTCCGCCCGCCCTGCTCACTCCGACGTTGTTGACCCGGGAATAATTGAAGGTCTCGTTTTCGCCCTGCTTATATTCTACTACATGTATGCGGTCTTTGTACGGTCCTGACGTAAGTTCGCTGTAATATTTTTGAATGGACGGCTCCGTACTCCCGTTTTCCACAATGATGATCTCGTAATTCTCATAGGTGGACTTGTCAAAAATCGAGGTCAGACACCGCCGAAGGTCCTCCTCATGATCCTTGTTCGCGATCACAATGGAAATCAGCGGATTTCCCGTGATCTCGTAAGTGATCTTGAAAATCGTCTCGAACGCCCGCGTGCTCGTAATCTTGAAGTTCCGGTAACCGTGCCGGCGCAGATGATCCGCCACCGCTCCCTTGGCCGCGTCGATCGCATACTCCTTCGCGCCGATATTGCTCGCCACCGATCCGGAATGACACCGCCAGTAATAGAGCATCTTCGGCACATGGACAATTTTCCCCGCCTTGTCCGTCAGGCGCAGAATCATATCGTGATCCTGACTGCCGTCAAATTCCGAGCGGTAAAGCGCCTCTCCCTCCAGAAGATGCCGGTCAAACGCACTCAGATGGCAGATGTAATTGTTCGCCCTCAGGTTGTCAATCGCGTAATCCGGTTTGAAATGCATCGTGACGAACTTGTTCAGATTCGTATCCCGGAACGTCGTCTCGTCGCAGTAGAGATAGTCGGCGTCCTGTTCGTTGATCGCCTTGACATATTCATACAGCACCGACGGGTGCAGATAATCGTCGTGATCAAACGGCGCGTAGAAATCGCCGCCCGCCAGCGTCAGGCAGGCGTTCGTGTTCTCGGAGATGCCGCCGTTCTTCTCCAGTTTGAGGTATTTGATCCGGCGCGCCAGATTCTCATCCCGCCTGCGGTACTCCTCCACGACCTCTCCCACATACCCGTGCTCCGCGTCGGAACCGTCCGCCAGGCAGAGTTCCCAGTTTCCGTACGTCTGATTCACCACCGAGTCGATCATATCGGTCAGATATCCGCGCGGTGTATTGTAGAGAGGCACCAGAATACTGAAAAGAATCTGTCTCGGAAGAGCCGCCGCCTCCTGCGTCTGTCTCTCTCTCTCCGCCTCGTCCGGAAAGCTCGCGGTGCCGTACCCCTTCTGCGCTTTCCTCTCCCGGATCTTGTATTCGATCTTTTTGGCGACGCCCCGGGCATCCCCCTGATTTTTGATTCGGTCGACCTGCCGGATACAGAAGTGCATGACCTCCCGCGCCGGTTTGGACGCCTTCCAGACGGGGTTGTTTTTAATTCTGTTTAATTTGAACTGCAGATCGTCGCACTCGTCCTCGAGCTGCGCCACCCGGTCCGCCAGGTAGGCGCTCTTGATACGCTCGCGCTCGTACTGCTCTTTGTAATCTATGGTATCCATTCTTCTCTCCATGTCAGGACTTCGCCGCCGTGGCCGTCCCGCGCCATCCCCGCGAACCCCTCTGCCCGGCGCTCCGGACGCCCGCATCCTCCTCGCGGCGCTTTCTTCCCGGTGCCCCGCACTGTGCGAATCGCGCAGCCCGGCTTCCCGCCCTGCGTTTGGCTTCCCGTTACCGCACCTGCAGATATACGTCGCTCCAGTTCACGATCCGCTGTCTCGACGTGCGGTCCGCGCAGAGCATTCCCACGAGATACCTTCCCGCCGGAATCAGTCCTTCCCGCATCATCGCAAAGAACCCCGTCAGCTCATCATTGATCTGATCCGTCAGATTCGCCGCGATGTCGGGGCGATACGTGCTCATCACAGGCAGCGCATAGACATTCCCCGTCCCGTCCTGCGCCTTCAGCAGCAATTCCCTGTCATACACCGCATTGTCCGCGCCGATCACAAAGGAATATCCCTTTAAATAATACCCCTTATCGTCGTCTCCCGCAAACGGTCCGTCATACCACTCCGCCAGACTGTTGGCGTACTCGACGCCGAGGCGCAGGCACGCGTCCGTCCACGCCTGCGGCAGCGCCTTTTTGAGCTGTCTGGGCGTCACAAAAGTCAGATTTTTCAGATACTCTTCCTCGATATCGACGACAAAGCGGGTCTGTACCGGGTTCTGTGTCAGATATTTGTGATAAAAGGGATCCTTCCCGAACAGCGCCGGATGAGCCAGCAGCAGCGCCCTCTGTTCCCGGGAGAGACGCAGGGATTTGACCTCGTCTTTGCGGTCGTCGCCGCGGCTTAAGGATTCATGGTGGTAGAGGTACATATTGTTGCGCACCACATTGTAATATCCCTTTTCATAGATCCGGTAGCACAGATCAATGTCGTTGAAGGCGACGGCAAAGTGCTCCGCGTCGAACCCGCCCACCTCGTCAAAGAGACTCTTTCTGACCATCAGGCACGCCCCCGTCACCGCGAGGACATTGCGCACTCCCTTGTTGAAGCCGAAGTAATGTTCCTCCGCGTTGCTGCAGTACTGCAGCTTGTGGTACGGGCCGACCCGCACGTTCACGACCCCCGCATGCTGAATGATGTCGGAGTTCGGATAGAGCAGCTTCATGCCCACCGCACCGACATAGGGGAGCTTTGCCTTCTCCGAGAGATAGGAGAGCCATCCGTTCTTCCGGACCTCGATATCGTCGTTCAGAAACAGCAGCAGCTCTCCGTCCGCGGCCGCCGCGCCCAGATTGCACATTCTGGAGAAATTAAACTCCATCGGCTCATACAGATAACGCGCGCTCCCGATCTCGTTGTGGCGCTGCAGCAGCTCCTCCACCCGCCTGCGGTTCTCCGGGCTGCTTCCGTTATCCACCACGATAATCTCGTAAGGCGCCGTCTCCGTACACTTCTCAATCGAGCGGATGCAGTTCTCCAGCACCTCCGGGTTGTCCTTGCTCGGGATCACGATGCTCACCATCCGCATCGCCGCCGAGTCCGAACTGTACCGCCTCGTCAGGGAGTCCTTGATCAGATGGCCATCCCAGCTCTCCGCCGGCCGGCTTCTGTGAAACAGAATCTCCGGAATATGCCCGATCGGAAAACGGTTCCCGTTTCGCACGGAGAATCCGCCGTCCGCCTGCGCCAGCTTCAGGCAGAGCTGCCCGTAGATCCACGCCCGCAGCCCGTCGTCCGGCTCGTTCGCGGCGCTGGCTCTCTCCTCATCGTCGTCCTCGCGCATCGCCGCCTGGGACTCGATGTCTGCAGCGCGGCGCTCTCCCGGATTGATCATCCCCAGTGCCGCACTGCGGAACGCGAACACACTTCCGAAGTAAAACGTCGAGAGAAAGGTGTCCGGCGCCCAGTCCGACTTAAACCACGGATCCTGCAGTTCCCCGCTCTCATCGACGCGGTCCTCATCCCCGTAAACGAGGCTGCTCTCCCGGTTTTCTGCAAAGAAATCCCGGATCATCGTCTGCGCATAATCCGTCAGCGTTCCCTGATCGTCGCAGGCCACGATAATGTCCGGCATTGTCTTTCCGGAAAGGATATATTTTTTCAGATGTGAATAGCGCACGACCTCCAGTGAGAGCGACTGCCCCGCCGCGTGATCCGCCGCCCGCAGTTCCTTCGTCAGCTCCTGCTTGTGATAGCGGTACCAGTTGTGATACGCCGTCCTCTTCTCTCTGAGCTCCCGCCTGTACTGTTCGTCCCGCCTGTCCACGAGAAATTGTTTTATCTTCTGTTTGATCATTCCCTGCTCTTTTCCAGCGCCTGTGCCATCGTCGCGGGCAGCCCCGCCATCTGAATCGTGAAGGTGTATCCGGTCTGCGCCCCGCTTTCCGTTTTCTTTCCGGCGCGCCTCCTCCGTCTCACCTTCTCCATATCCCATTCCATATAAGGATCATGTGTGGTAAACAGGAACCCGGTGCACTCTGTTCCCGTCTCCGCACTGTGTCCGGAGAGCTTTCCGAAGAGTCCCCCCGCCGCGCCGAGTGCGGTTCCGTTGGCGCGCACCAGTTCCCGGAACGCACCGCAGGGCTCCTCTGCACACTCCACCCCGCGCAGCAGCGCGATGCACGGACACAGCGCCGGATCAATCCGGAGCCTGCGCACAGACGGAGGCACCGGGATGGTAAACCGGATCACGCCCTCCTCCCCGTACCGCTCCGGCACGAAGAAGGACGTCTCCTCGCTGTATCCCGTTCCTTCGTCGAAGTACACCTGCACGCTGGCGAGGGAACGCTCCTGCGCTTCCTCGTCCCGCCTCTTCTCCTCTTCCCGTGCCATCAGAACCGGATCCTCGACAATCAGTTCCCCCGGCACGATCACATCGCCGCCGATCTGTGCCCGGAGCGCGCCGAGGGCAGCGGCTCCTCCCGTCACCATCTGCTGGAACTGCGGCTCCTTCTGCCGATATGCCTCGATCTGCTCCGGCGTGATCCCGTATTCCGAGAGCAGCGCCTCCAGATCCAGCGACTGCCGCTCCTCTTTTTCCAGAATATAGCAGTAAAGAGCGCGGAAGAGCAGTTCCTGCG
>JAUNGV010000013.1:0-5810 GCA_030524225.1 Eubacteriales bacterium | reverse complement strand
ACCAGAATGTTCGCAAACGTCATGTCGTAATCCGCCACCGGCTCCCCGTCCCGGTACCCCGCCCGCTCATAAAAGGTGCGCAGCAGGGCGCGGAATCCCTCCAGATCTCCCCGTGTCAGCCGCTCGTCCAGCAGCTCCTCCAGCGGCCGCCCCTTGATAAAGGGAAACACCACGCCGGAAAGCGCCCCATGCGCCGCTTCCGTTCCCGGTGCGCCGTTCTCCGGCAGCCCCGGGACAACCGTCCCTGCGCGCCGCCCGGAAACTTCTTCCCGGCGGCAGGGCGCGATGGCCAGCGCGCCGCCCTCGTAGCGCCTTTTTAATTTCTCACAGGAGGTCACGAGACGCTCCACATGCGCCGCGGCCTCCGGGGTGAGCGGGCGCTTTACAATCTGCCGCTCTCCGTTTTCCCCGGTCCGCAGTTCCGTCTGAATCCGGTACTGCGGCGCCCGGTCTCCCGAGAACTTGCAGTAGGAAACCGGCAGCGGCTCTCCGATCACCACCGCGTAGGAATTGGAGAAGACAGGGTAGAGGCCGTCGTCCACAATGCCGTGATACGCCTTCTGTTCATCGAAGAGCAGAAGCCTGTCCCTGTCAAAATTGCGGATGTTCTCCGTCAGCTCGCTCGCCTGCGGCAGACGCCTGTCAGAGAACAGCACAGAGGGGAATTTGTAGTCCGGATAGGGATAATAGAAAGAGGCCTGTTCCACGCCGCAGTCCGCAAAGATCCGCTCCAGCGCGGGACGCGAAAAGGTGTGCACGGCGGTCTCCGGATCAGGGTAGTCCTCCACCCCGTCAAAATAGCGTCCCGTGTGATCCTCCCGGCAGCCCGCAAAGTATTTGAGCCCCAGACGGTTCTCAATCGCAATCACCGCCCGGCCCCCCGGCGCAAGGTGTGGCAGCAGACGGCGCAGCTCCTCGTGAAACGCATCCCCGCTTCCCAGATAGGCTCTGGCGTACTCAAACACGCCGATCAGCAGAATATAATCGTAATCCGCCGGCAGAGCCGGCTCGATGTCCGCGAAATTGCCGACATGGATCGTGATGTTGTCCCTCTCCCGGTTGCGGTATGCGTTGATCCGGGAGCGCCTTGCCGAGAGCTCCACGCAGTCGACACGGCGTACCCGCCCGCACAGAGCCGACGTCACCGCACCCGGCCCCGCGCCGATCTCCAGCACCTTCTCCGACCCTGTAAACGGAAGCCACCGCACGATATTGCCACGCTCAGGCGAGAGATGATAGAGACTCTCCCAGTCCCCGCGCTGCTCAATGAGCGCCGGAAACTCCCGGGGCGCATGCTCCCGCACGAGAGCGAGCAGCTCCTCCTCCACCTCTCCGTCGCAGTAGTAGTCCTGCCCCGGATAGCGGGAGAAATCAAGGGTGACGCCTCCGATTTTCTCAATTGTCTGATTCGCCTGTTCGCTCATACGCTGCTCCTGTCCTGCCGTCAACCACTGCGCTTCCTGTCATGTTCGGACGCCCCGCCCTTCCCGCCAAACAAGAGGGGTGCCCGCCGCGCAGTCACCGCGCGGCGCTGTGCGACGGAACGGATTGCTTCCACTGATTCTGCTTATTCCACCGTAATTCTCGAATTCACGTCATAATAGCCCACCGTGTTCTTGTCCGAGACGACGGTGAGGTTCATCACGTCGTACAGACGATGGTAGACGGTGAAGTTCTCCTGTTCGTAGCCGGTGACGCCGAGAGAGATCAGATACTCTCCGCCCTGCAGATCAATCCGCTGGGTGAAGGAGATCCGCTTCTCCTCCCCCGCCCGCACCGGCTCGAGAAACGCCTTCTCGAACATCGTATTCGTCCCGCAGAGCTCGACGCCGTAGATATTCCGGATCGTAAACGCGAAGATCGGCGCGGCGATATTCTCCAGAAACCGGACACTCATGTGCACGGTGCACTCCGTCCCTTTCAGGATCGTCGTGCTCGCCTTGCCCTGATTGTCCGTGACCGAATATCCCGTGATCACCGCCTTCTGCGAGCCGTACTCCAGAGTGTCGGGATTGCGCTCCGGCACGCCTTCACCCCCGGCGCTTCCCGCTCTCCCCGCCATTTTCGCTGCCCCCGGTTCCGCCGCCGCGCCCCGGTTCGTGATATCAGCGGTGTCCGCCCCGGCGTCCGCAATGCTGTCCTCCGAGAGACCGCTTGCCAGCCGCGCATTCTCACTCGTGGGATCGACAGGTGCAGCTTGGACAGCTCCGTGCACCTTGGCCTGTGCCTCGTCGGAGCGCTTCGCCGCAGCTGCCTGCACCTCGCCGTCCGCCAGCAGATTGGCCGCCCCGCTCGTATCCGGTTTCGGATCGTACTGTCCGACGAGAACCTGCTTGTAGATATCAATCATATCCTTGGCGGAGCCCTCGCCGAGCTTGTGCCCCTGATTCAGCAGCACCACCCTGTCGCAGTACTTGCTGACGCTGCTCAGATCGTGGCTGACAAAGAGCACGGTCTTGCCCATCTTCTTGAATTCTTCAAATTTGTGGTAGCACTTGGCCTGGAAAAAGACGTCGCCCACCGAGAGTGCCTCGTCCACAATCAGAATTTCCGGCTCGATATTGATCGCGACCGCAAAGGCAAGCCGCATGAACATACCGCTCGAATACGTCTTGACCGGCTGATAAATATACTCGCCGATATCCGCAAAATCGAGAATCGCATCGATTTTATCCTTGATCTCCTGCTCGGAGAAGCCGATCATCGTGCCGTTCAGATAAATATTGTCGATCCCGTTGTATTCCATATTGAAGCCCGCGCCGAGCTCCAGAAGCGCCGAAATCCGGCCGTTGACCGATACTTCTCCGCTTGTCTGGGTCAGAACCCCCGTGATGATCTTCAGAATCGTCGATTTGCCGGAGCCGTTCGTGCCGATAATGCCCACCGTCTCCCCCCGGTAAATCGTCATGCTCACATCCTCGAGCGCCATGTGCTCCCGGTAATGCGCCCGTTTGGAAAATCCCAGCGCGTCAATCACCCGGTCCCGGTTGTGGTCGTACAGTTTATATCGTTTGTTCAGGTTCTGCACCTGAATCGCAATCTGTCTCTCTTCGTTTCCCATCGTATTCCCTATTCCGGCGCGCTCCCGCGCCCGCCCTGTCCGAGCCCGCAAAGACTCTGCCCGCCCCGTTCCTCCGGAAAGTCCCCGCCCGCAGACTTCCTGCCGCCGGATGCTGTGTGCTCCGCGAAGACTCTGCCCCTCAGGCTGCGTTCCCGCAGACTCCGTCCGCTCCCCGGAAGTCCTGTTTGCCGCTTTCATATCCTACAGCACGTCCGCGAACTGCACCTTGAGTTTCTTGAAAATCAGGGAGCCCAGACAGAAGATCAGCACCGTCACGATCCAGAAATAGGCGGAAGAGTAGAAATGCTCGAAAAACCACTGTTTTTCATAAATCGCACTCCGGTATCCCAGCACAATATACGTCATCGGATTGAGCTTGACGAAAAATTTGAACCGGTCGCTTACGATATCAATATTCCACAGGATCGGCGTCGCCCATATACCAACCTGCAGCACAATCCCGATCAGCTGCTGCAGATCACGGAAAAAGACGACGACCGCGCAGGTCGCGTAGCTCAGGCCCAGCACAAAAATGAACTCGCAGAACGTGTAATAGAGCAGCTGCAGCCAGTACACATTCGGCGTATAACCGTAGAGAATCGCAATGAGCAGCAGAACCGCCGTGAAGAACAGATGAATAAAAAGGGCTGCGATGATCTTGATGATCGGCAGAATGCTGATCTTGAAGACCACCTTTTTGACGAGATAATTGTATTCCAGAAGCGCCGCCGTCCCGCTCGAAATCGCATCCGAGAAGAAGAACCAGGGCACGAGTCCCGCCGTCAGAAACAGCACATACGGCACCTCAATGTCGCCCGCCACCATCTGCTGTCTCGTCTGGAAAATCCGGTCAAAGACGAACCAGTACATCACAACCGTGATCACCGGCTGTACCATCGCCCACACCGCCCCGAAATAGGAGCCCGCGTAGCGCTTCCGGAAATCATTTTTGGCCAGACGCCAAATAAGCCGCCGGTTCTGCCACAGTTCCTGTGGGAGCACGGTCAGCTTATCGTAGCAGAACGTGAAAACGAGCACGCCCACCGCAAGGAGGGCGCAGCCCGAAAACTTCTTTAACACCGCCGTCTGCGGATCCTCCAGCGGATTGTTGTGCAGCAGGACAATCGCCGCCACAGCGACGGCGATCACCCAGACCGCGCCCAGAATCAGGCGCTTTTTCTTCTTATCAGAAACCATTCCAGATTTACTCACCGGCCTTCTCCTGCTTCTTCGCTTCGGTATAGGCCGTCAGGCCGCCCCATTTTTGATCCTTGTCCGAGAGGATCAGCTCCACGCCGTCCTGCAGCGGCCACTGCACGCCGATCTCCGGATCGCTCCAGAGCAGGCCTCCCTCGTCGTTCGGGTGATAAAAATCCGTGCACTTGTAACAGAACTCCGCGTAATCGGAAAGCACGAGGAAGCCGTGCGCAAAGTTCTTCGGAATAAAGAACTGCTTCTTGTTCTCCGCCGAAAGCGTCACGCCGAACCACTTGCCGTACGTCGCGGATCCCTCCCGCAGATCCACCGCCACGTCGAACACCTCGCCGCGCACGACGCGCACCAGCTTGTCCTGCGGAAACTGCTTCTGGAAATGAAGGCCCCGCAGCACGCCGCGCTTGCTCGCCGACTGGTTGTCCTGCACGAAATCCATCCCGATCCCGGCCTCGGCGAAATCCTTCTGATTGTACGTCTCCATAAAATAGCCCCGGTCGTCTCCGAACACCGTCGGTGTGATGACCTTGAGGCCTTCAATCTCACATGTCTCTACCTGAATCTTCCCCATCGCCGCAATCCTCTTTTTCCTATAATCCTTCTGCGATCTCTTTCAAATATTTGCCGTAATTCGTCTTCATCAGAGGCTCCGCCAGCTTCTCAAGCTGCGCCCGGTCGATGAATCCCTTCTTGTAGGCGATTTCCTCGATACAGGAAATATAGAGTCCCTGTCTCTTCTGGAACGCCGCCACGAAATCCGCCGCGTCAAGCAGCGCGTCGTGATTACCCGTATCGAGCCACGCGAATCCCCTGCCAAGCGTCTCCACATGGAGCGTTCCCCGCCGCAGATACTCGTTATTGATGCTCGTGATCTCGATCTCTCCCCGCGCGGAGGGCTTCACATTCTTTGCAATCTCCACCACGTCGTTGTCATAGAAATACAGTCCCGGCACCGCGTAGTTGCTCTTCGGGTGTTCCGGCTTCTCCTCAATCGAGACGGCCATGCCATTTTCGTCGAACTCCACAACGCCGTACTCTCTCGGATCGCGCACATAATAGCCGAAGATCGTCGCGCCCTTCTCTCTTCTGGCCGCGCCTGCGAGAACCTTCTGGAAGCTCTGTCCGTAGAAGATATTGTCGCCCAGCACAAGCGCGCAGGAATCGCCGCCGATAAACTCCGCACCCACGATGAATGCGTCCGCCAGTCCCCGGGGCTGCTCCTGCACCCGGTAGGTGAAGGACATTCCCAGCTGCGAACCGTCCCCGAGAAGATCCTCAAACACCGGCAGATCCCGTGGCGTCGAAATGATCAGCACCTCCCTGATCCCCGCCAGCATTAACGTCGAGAGCGGATAGTAAATCATCGGCTTGTCGTAGACAGGCATGATCTGCTTCGAAATCGCCTTGGTCAGCGGATACAGCCTTGTGCCGGATCCTCCGGCGAGTATGATACCTTTCATAGTAATCTCCATTCCGAAGCGTTTTACGCGACGGGGCGACGCAAATTTCAAATTTGCGTCTGCCATCATCGAGATTT
>JAUNGV010000087.1 GCA_030524225.1 Eubacteriales bacterium | reverse complement strand
TCTATTTCCAAGATATGTAAATCTTCACGTGTTGTCAATTTCCAAGACTTGTTATGGCCTGTGACACGACTGAATCGTAATCTCATCCGGTTCCACATGGCAGGTAAGAAACTGCACATTAACACCAGCCGCTCTTGCCTCATCCATTGCCGCGGCGAATTCCGGATGTGTATCCGTGTTGGGACGAACCTCGATGACTCCATCCATCTGTATCACAAAAGCAAGCGTTGCTTCATACCCTTCCCGCTTCGCTCTAATCAATTCACGAATATGTTTCACGCCCCGCTCTGTCGGAGCATCCGGAAAGTATCCGATCCCGTCTTTTTCGAGGGTACACCCCTTGACTTCCATGAGAATTTTTTGTATGACTTTCCTTCCTGCCTTCTGTTCCATGTAGAAATCAATGCGGGAATCGCCGTAAGTATACTCCGGTATGATCAGGCTGTACTCCTGTCCGGCGAGCCATTCCTTCACGACCTGATTCGGAGCCTGTGAATCTATATTGAACAGGATTCCCGTTTCTTTTCTGACCGTCACCAGATCGTATCTGGTCTTTCTGCCCGGATTCCCGGGAGCCGTCAGCCACACCTCACAGCCCGGAATCAGGAGTTCCCTGCATCTGCCGGTGTTCTTTACATGAACAATTTCTTTATTCCCGTCGATATCCACTTCTGCAATAAAGCGGTTAGGTCTTGAAAGAAACGTGGCACGGGTAATATTTTCATACTTCAAATTCCGACACCTGCCTTTTCTGCTCGTCATACCAGAAAAAAAGACGCACAATGCTGTGCGTCTCTCAAAAATCATAATGGGACCAACGGGGCTCGAACCCGTGACCTCTCGCGTGTGAGGCGAACGCTCATCCCAGCTGAGCTATAGTCCCGAACCCGGCGGCAGATCTGTCTGCACCGGAACTACTTGTTTATTATACCACGAAATTTTTATAATTCCAGATATAATTTTAAAAATTTCGCAAAAAACGTTATTGCAACTTATTTCATTTGTTATTGCATCTTTTTACAAACGAATCAACAGTCTCTGGTAAGACCCAAAACAGCAGGTGAAATGAAGAATAATCCTGTCCTTTTACAAGCAAATCAACAGCTTCAAGTAAGACCAAAAACCGCAGGTGAAACGGAGAATAATCCCGTCCTTTTGCGAGCGACTCAGCAGCCTCAAGTAAGCCTGCAACGAGAAGCCGCCGTGCTATACCATCATCCTCTCTTCACTGCGACCGGCGAGCTCCACGCCATCCTTCCCTCCTTGTCGATCAGTTCCACCCGCAGGTAATGCTCAATCGGAGTCATCCGGTAATGCACCATTCCGTTCTCCGGTCTCTGCACCCGTTCCCCCGACCACGCCGCATTGCTGCAGAATACGACTGTCTCCGTATCCGGAGAGCAGAACACATCCACAGTCCCCTTCTCCCAGTCAAAGGAAATATTCTCAAAACGCGGCCCCTGACTCGCATAGAAATTACCGTCCGCAATCGCCCGCAGAATTGCCTGCGCCGTCAGCTCCTCCGCATTCACCATCAGATAGGAGCGCGCCTGTTCTCCCGTATAGCGGTGACTGTCGTCCGCCGCCATGCACGGCAGATAAATGCCCTTCGCCGCCCAGAGATCGATATACTGGGAAGAATCCGCCCGCCGCGCATTCATCGGCAGTCCGGATACCGTATTGTAAATCTCTGCCCCCGAGAGTCCGGAGAGCCTGCCGATATCCGCCGGATCCATCAGCGACCACGCCGGATGCGCCAGAATCGCAAGACCGCCCGCCTCCCGAACCGCATCGATCAGCGCCTGCGGATCAGGCATCACGCCTCTTCCTCCCTCTTCGCCTTTTCCATTTCCATAGGAAACATGGCACTCCCGCTCCATTCCGACCCCGACAATATGAAACACCGGAGCCCTGTCATTGTCCCCTGTATCCCACTCCACACCGGGCAGCTGCAAAAAGTCCGACTCCTCCACCAGCCGGCTCGGCTGTCTGTGATCGGTCAGCGCGATAAAGTCATAGCCAGCCGCCTTGTAAACCGCAATCGCCTCCTCCGGGGAGAGCGCTCCATCCGAACGTGTCGTGTGCATATGCAGATTTCCCCGATACCAGTGTCCCCTGTTTTCAAATTGATGGGTCATTCTCAGCTTCCTTCTTTCCTGTCTCTCTTTTCATTGCCGCAGTATATATCTTCACAATTGGCCGCAAAAAAATAAGCACCGCAAATGCGGTGCTCGTCTCGTGGAACCGACGGGGCTCGAACCCATGACCTTTCGCACGTCAAGCGAACGCTCATCCCAGCTGAGCTACGGTTCCATTCTGTATCCGCATCAGCGGAACAAAATGTATTGTATCACAGGATCTCTCTTTTGAATAGCCCTAATTTTATTTTTTTGCAATTCACAGTTCATCGGCTTCGTTTTGTCTTGCATTCCCTGTGGGCAGTTATTATAATAAAGCCGCACATTCCAATCGTAAAGTAAGCGCTTTATTGCGGTATAGTCGCCAAAAAGATACTATTGAAGATAACAGGAGGAAAGTACCATGGAAACAACGGAAGATATCCTGAAAACACCGGCAAAAGAACTGCCAGCCTGCCCGGTTGAGACCACTCTGACGCTCATCAGCGATAAATGGAAGGTGCTGATTCTCAGGGATCTGCTGCCCGGCACAAAAAGATTTGGCGAATTGAAGAAATCCATCGGACACGTCACCCAAAAAGTCTTAACAGCACAGCTTCGTCAGATGGAAGAAAGCGGCCTGGTGATACGCACTGTATACCCGGAGGTTCCGCCTCATGTGGAATACACACTGACTGATCTGGGATACAGCCTGAAACCGGTTCTGGATGCCATGTGGAACTGGGGCGAGGAATATAAAGCCCAAAATCAGTAGCTTACCACCACGTCCTGCCCCTCTTACAGCAGCGGCGAGCAGAGACGCAGGAACAGCTGCCACAGCATCAGTCCGTTTTTACGGAATTCACTGTACTGCTCCGTCACCTCAGCGGACTCTTTCATAATCCGTACGAAGTCCTCTCTGATCTCTTCAATGCAGCTGCACCGGTAGAACAGCACCGCGTCCTCAAAGTGCAGATACAAACTCCGGTAGTCGAGGTTGATCGTCCCGACCACCGCGATCTCTCCGTCCGCAATACACTGCTTGGAATGCAGGAAGCCCGGCGTGTACTCATAAATCCGCACTCCTGCCTCTGCGAGTTCTTCATAATAGGAACGCGTCACCTGATAGACCATCTTTTTGTCCGGAATCCCCGGCGTGATGATCCGCACGTCCACTCCGCGCTTGGCTGCCTGACGCAGCTCTCTCTTCATCTCGTCCGTGATAATCAGATAGGGCGTCGTGAACCAGACGGAATGCTTTGCGTTTTTGACCAGATTCATATAGACCGTCTCGCCGACATGCTCCAGATCCAGCGGACTGTCCCCATACACTGCGACAAAGCCCTGTTCCCTGGCCCGATATGAAATCTGCGGAAGATAACGGTAATAATCCGCATCCGTTCTCTGGCGCAGATTCCACATTTCCAGGAACAGCACCGTGAGGGATCGCACCGCGTCTCCCTCCAGCCGGACACCGGAATCCTTCCAATAGCCGTAGGGATGCGTGATATTGAAGTACTCGTCAGCCAGATTATAACCGCCCGTATAGCCGACTTTCCCGTCGATCACCGTAAATTTCCTGTGATCTCTGTTGTTCATGAAAATATTCAGGATCGGAACAACCGGATTAAACACCTGACAGCGCACCCCCGCCTCTTCCATCCGGTGAATAAAATCGATATTGATGAAGCCGATGCTCCCGATATCGTCATAAAAAACCCGAACCTCGACTCCCTCTCCCGCCTTTCTGGCCAGCACCTCTTTCAGACGGGCAAACGCGCTCGCCTCCTCAATCGCGTAATACTCCATGAAAATAAAGTGCTGCGCCTGTTCCAGATCCCGCAGCTGCGCCTCAAAGCCTTCCGACGCCTCCGGATAAAAGGTGACGTCCGTGTTGCGGTACACCGGGTAGCCCGGCGTTTTCCACAGGTACCGGAACACGTTGGCCGTACCGTAATCGATCTGCTCCAGCGCCGGAATCACATCGTCCGCCTGCCGCAGCGTCCCCTCCAGAGAGGCATCTATCACCTCGAATCTCTCCCGCATCCGCTTCGTCGTATTGCGCCTGCCCATCAGCGCGTAGAGACACAGTCCGACCACCGGCCAGACCAGAATCAACATAATCCATGGAATCTTGATCGCCGCATTCGTACGGCGTCCGTAGATCATCAGACAGACCGCCAGAGCGACCACTGAACTGAGCAGTGAAATAATCGGCGAGTAGCTGCTCAGATGGAAGAAAAGCTGTACGATCCAGTAGAGCTGCACCAGAACGCTCAGTCCGACCAGAACGAGCCGCCCTATGCTGTTTTTGATATTTGTCTTTTGTTCTGTGCGCAAGTTCTTTAACCCCGCTGATTTTCCTTTTCGGCCACGCTCCTGTTCTCCATGCGGGAGCCCCAGTAATAGCTCTCTCCGAGCGACCTGGTGTAAGCGAGCTTGCCGTTTTCATAAATACTCAGATAGGCCCTGTACCATCCGTCCTCGATCTTCTCCGACCACGGGTCGTAACGCCTCTCCCCCGCATCCTCTTCCTGCGCGGTCATCCAGACCACATAGCCATATTCATCGTACTGCGCGTGAATCGTTACGCTCACGGTCAGATCGTTCCGGAACCGGAAATCCTGAACGCCGTCCGTCACCGCCGCGTCCAGTCCACCCCGGGAATAATCCACTTCCTTGGTGTGCGGATGCCGCTCCAGTATCGTCATATTCGAGCGGAGCGCTGTGTTGTAGAGCGCCGTCGAAATCCGGCAGATTCCGCCACCGATCGTCTCCTCCGTCTCCGCGCCCGCATAAGACGGCGCCATCACATAACCGTTCTCCTTCGTCCTTCTGCCCAGCGTATTATTATAGGAAAATACAGTCCCCGGCGAAACCGTAATGCCGTCAATCGCATTGCAGGCGCGCTGCACGTTCCGGTTTGTTCCCGCATGGTCGCTGTATGAATACATCATCACCGCAAGAACGGTTTCTTCCGTCTCCTGCTCTTTCTCCGACCCGGTCAGCCCTGTGCTGCTGCCCCCGGCTTTCACGCCCACCGCGCTCTCTGTCTGTTTGCGAACCGCCGCCTGCGTCTGCAGCGGGGGCTGCGCCATCATGACGGCTCCCATCAGAAGCAACGCCGCCGCGAACCCTGTTTTTGTCTTCCAGCCTCTCACCAAATCCGTCCCCGATCCTATCCTATCTTACTGACGCCTACAGAATTTTCTCCATGCCGAATTTCTGGGGAACCAGCCCCATTTTCTCATAGAATTTCTTAGCGCCCTCATTCAGCGCCCAGACATTCAGCGTCACGTTATAGCAGCCTGACTCTTTTGCGTAATGCAGAACGTACTCATACATCGCGCTGCCCAGATGCGTGCCTCTCGCCTTCTCGTCCACGCAGAGATCATCGATATAGAGCGTCCGGATATCCGTCCGGATATTGTTGTTCACCAGCTGCTCGTGGACGCAGAACGCATAACACGCCACATCCCCGCTCTCATCCACCCCGACGAAAATCGGTCTCTCATCGTCCTTTATGATTTCCAGCAGTTCCTCATCCGTATACTTCTTCGCATTCGGCTTAAAAAGATCCGGCCGCCCGGTATGGTGCACTGTCAGCACCTGCTCCAGCAGCCGGTTGATTCCGGGCATATCCTGCTCTTTCGCTCTTCTGATTTCTGTCATGGTGTTCTGCTCCTCTGTCGGACTCTATGTCATCTGTGGTATCTGTGAATACAGTATATACAATATATCACATATATCGGCCCTGTCTGTACAAAAAATTCTTTCTCTAACCAAGGCCGGTTTCTCCGCCCCTGTCTGCAGCGCTATGGCTGGGCTGTATTGTCATTTCCCCTGCGGCAGACTGTCTCTCTGATACTATACTCCCGTGCGCCCCGCAGCACAAGAGAAAAGAGACAGACGCCGCACTTCTCCCGAAGCACGACGCCCGCCTGTACTTATGAAACATTATGACTGAATATCACGTTCATGGCAGCCGTGCTGCCCCGAAATAAGTGGTTCCGCCCATGCAACCGGCCCTCCCGAGGCAGCTACGCTGCCTCGAGATAGTTTGTTCTGCTTACGCAGAACAAACTATCTGCGTACATTAAACGCGCCCATGCCCGGATAAACCGCTGCATCGCCCAGCTCTTCCTCGATCCGGAGCAGCTGATTGTACTTCGCCACACGCTCCGTTCTGCTCGGCGCGCCGGTCTTGATCTGGCAGGTATTAAGCGCAACCGCAAGATCTGCGATCGTGGTGTCC
This sequence comes from Eubacteriales bacterium, assembly GCA_030524225.1. Taxonomy (GTDB): domain Bacteria; phylum Bacillota; class Clostridia; order Lachnospirales; family Lachnospiraceae; genus CAG-791. The sequence goes on along the minus strand of JAUNGV010000087.1, from coordinate 3,018 downwards.
TCGGTCTCGCCGGAACGGTGAGAGGAAATCGCGGTGTATCCCGCCTTGTGCGCCATCTTGATCGCCTCCAGCGTCTCGGAAACAGAACCGATCTGATTTAACTTGATCAGGATCGCGTTGCCGCAGCCGTTGTCGATGCCCTTCTTCAGACGCGTGGTGTTCGTCACGAACAGATCGTCGCCGACGAGCTGCACCTTGTCGCCCAGCTCCTTCGTGAGCTCTTTCCAGCCGTCCCAGTCCTCTTCATCCAGAGCATCCTCGATGGAGATGATCGGATATTTCTCAACCAGCTGCTTCCAGTGCGCGATCAGCTCGGTGGAGGTGAACTTCGTGCCTGCCTTCGGCAGAACGTACTCGCCCTTCTTCTCGCCCTTCCACTCGCTGCTCGCCGCATCCATTGCCAGCATGAAATCCTTGCCCGGCTCATAGCCAGCCTTCTTGATCGCGTCGAGGATGTACTGGATCGCCTCCTCGTCACTCGCTAAATCCGGAGCAAAGCCGCCCTCGTCACCGACGGAGGTTGCCAGTCCCTTGGACTTGAGCAGTGCCGCCAGCGCGTGGAAGACCTCTGCGCACCAGCGAAGCGCTTCCTTGAAGCTCGGAGCGCCGACCGGCATAATCATGAACTCCTGCACATCCACGGTGTTCGCCGCATGCGCGCCGCCGTTTAAGATATTCATCATCGGAACCGGCAGACGATTGCCCGAAATGCCGCCGAGGAAACGGTACAGCGGAATATCCAGGGAGATCGCAGCCGCTCTCGCGCAGGCAATCGAAACCGCCAGAATCGCGTTCGCGCCGAGCTTGGACTTATCCTGCGTACCGTCCGCCTCGATCATCGCTTTGTCAACCGCATAAATATCGGAAGCGTCCATGCCGACAATCGCATCGTTGATCGCCGTGTTAATATTCTCAACCGCTTTGGAAACGCCCTTGCCAAGGTATCTGGACTTGTCGCCGTCGCGCAGCTCCAGCGCCTCGAACTCTCCTGTGGACGCGCCGCTCGGAGCCATCCCTCTTCCGATCGTGCCGTCCGCCAGCATGACCTCCGCCTCTACGGTCGGATTTCCTCTTGAATCCAGAATTTCTCTGCCGATTACTTTCTCAATTTCCAAGTACGTCATTGCATCCTCCTTGCTGAAGCCTCGCCCGCAAACCGCCGGATACGCCGAACCCGGAAGCCGGACTCCGTCGCCTGCCGTTCCCCGCGCCGTCCTGCCAATCGCCTGCCGCCGCTTCTCGCCTTTCATTGTGATTTTGTGAACTGTGTTGGTTAGTTTTCACTTACCGTTTCTGATTATACGCAACTCTGCCGCAAAAGACAAGTCAGAATTTTCATCTGCATTTTGCTTTCGGTTAGTCATCGCTAATTCATTGATTTCAAAACGGAAATATGATTAAATAAGACTGGCTGCCACTGTGAAGGGCGGCTCCCGCGCAGCCGCCTGCCGGTGTGCCGGGGACAAATCTACCACGAATCTGAAAGGAGATTTCACATGATTTATTCAAAAGAAGTTGATGACATGTGCGTTGTCAAGCAGGGCGTAGCGCATGGCTGTGCTCCCATTCCGGAAGAAGCGAAATGGGTAAAGGCCAAAGATGTCAAGGACATTTCCGGATTAACGCACGGCGTTGGCTGGTGCGCACCGCAGCAGGGCGCCTGCAAACTGACTCTGAACGTCAAGGAAGGCGTCATTCAGGAATGTCTTGTTGAGACGATCGGCTGCTCCGGTATGACCCACTCCGCAGCAATGGCTTCCGAGATTCTGCCGGGCAGAACCGTTCTGGAAGCTCTGAATACCGACCTCGTCTGCGACGCGATCAACACGGCAATGAGAGAACTCTTCCTCCAGATCGCATACGGCCGCACCCAGAGCGCTTTTTCCGAGGATGGTCTTCCGATCGGCGCAGGCCTTGAGGATCTCGGCAAGGGACTTCGCTCTCAGGTCGGCACCATGTACGGCACGTTAAAGAAGGGCCCCCGTTATCTCGAGATGGCGGAAGGCTACGTCACCGGCATCGCGCTGGACGAGGAAGGCTGCATCATCGGCTATCAGTTCGTCAACTTCGGCAAGATGACCGATTTCATTAAGAAGGGCGACGATCCGACTACGGCTTACAAGAAGTCCTGCGGACAGTACGGCCGTGTGGAAGACGCTGCGAAGATCATTGATCCCAGACAGGAATAATAAGGAGGAGGCAACACAATGGCTTTATTTGAATCATATGAAAGACGAATTGATAAAATCAATGAGGTTTTGAACAGCTATGGCATCTCCTCCATCGAAGAGGCGGAGAAAATCACGAAGGATGCCGGACTTGACGTTTACGATCAGGTCAAGAAGATCCAGCCGATCTGCTTCGAGAACGCTTGCTGGGCTTACACCGTAGGCGCTGCGATCGCGATCAAGAAGGGCTGCCGCAAGGCTGCTGACGCTGCCGCTGCGATCGGAGAGGGTCTGCAGAGCTTCTGCATTCCGGGTTCCGTCGCTGATATCCGTAAGGTAGGCCTTGGCCACGGCAATCTGGGCAAGATGCTGCTCGAGGAGGACACCGAGTGCTTCTGCTTCCTCGCAGGCCATGAGTCCTTCGCTGCCGCTGAGGGCGCGATCGGTATCGCTGAGAAGGCAAACAAGGTTCGCCAGCAGCCGCTGCGCGTTATCTTAAACGGTCTCGGCAAGGATGCGGCGCAGATCATCTCCCGCATCAACGGCTTCACCTATGTGGAGACCCAGATGGATTACAGCACCGGAAAGGTCGCGGAAGTATTCCGCAAGTCCTATTCCGAGGGCCTTCGCTCGAAGGTTAACTGCTACGGCGCGAACGACGTCACCGAGGGCGTTGCGATCATGTGGAAGGAGAACGTTGACGTCTCCATCACCGGCAACTCCACGAACCCGACGAGATTCCAGCACCCGGTTGCAGGCACCTACAAGAAGGAGCGCGTAGAGGCAGGCAAGAAGTACTTCTCCGTTGCTTCCGGCGGCGGCACGGGCCGTACCCTTCACCCGGACAACA
>JAUNGV010000012.1 GCA_030524225.1 Eubacteriales bacterium | reverse complement strand
CACTGCAGCCTCTTGCCTGCGTGTTTTCACCTCTCACACGCGCACTGCCACCTCTTGCCTGCGTGTTTTCGCCTCTCACGCGCATATTCCCTTCGCCCGCCTGCGCCTTTCTCCTCTCCTGCGCTCCTCTTTGCCTTCTCTCTTCCATCACCAAATGATCCTCTCTGCCGCATACTCCGCGGGACTGTCCAAAAAGGACCGGCAGACGAAGCCCTCTTCATCCGCCGATCCCTCTTTTGTCCTGTTATGTTCCTATCATTTTTCTATCAATACAATTCCTGTAACAGGGTAGCCGCTGTCCGCACTGCGCTTTCAGGAACGCCGCGCCGTCTGACGCGCGCATCACGGTTTCTGCGGGCACAATTGCCGCACTGTCTGCTACAGTTCCTCGTAGTCGTCCTGTTCCATCTCCTGTTCCTGCATACGAAGCAGCTTGGCCTTCGGAGACCAGTCCGGCTCCGGCTCCCTGCCGATAATCTCCACGCCGCTGATATTCCTCACCAGCTTCGTCGCCAGCGCAATGTCCCGGTTATTGATCCGCACGGTATAGCTGTTCTTCTCCTTGCCGCCAAAAATCCGCTCCAGAAACCCCTTCTCCTCGAATTTCACAAAATAGGAAATACGGTTCTCAAGAAAAACCCTCTCCAGCTGCGCCTTGGCCGCCGCGCTCTCCGTCCGGCAGAAATCCGCCTCATTATTAAAATACTGATCTTCCTTCAATATGGATGACATAATTCTTCTTTCCTTTCAATCATCCATTGTAGCCTCTGCGCGCAGTCTTTGCAAGTCAAAAATAACAGTCCTGCGTCTCCTACTCCGTCGGCGCCTCCGCGGGCCGCTCCGCAGACTCCTCTCTCTGCGGGGCAAACAGCGATTTGTCCCCGTCCTGAATCCGTTTCAGATAATCATGCTCCGGCTTTTTGCGCCGCAGCATAAACCGGTTCGCAATATCCCCTTCCCGGTCGCCGCCGCGAAGAGCAAAGTAGCCGATCACCGAGAAAACCAGCGCGCCGACGAAATTGACGAAGAGATCCTCCATCGTGTCGAGAAGTCCGATATCAAGATATCCCTCGATCGGCAGTTCCTGTCCGTTTACCACGGTGCTCGTGATATTGGAAATCGTCACAGGGCGCTGTGCCCCGCTCTCATTGATCAGAATACTGGAGATCGAGTGTACCACCGTATCCTTCTGCATATCCAGTCCGAAGAGAAGATCCATCGAGCACTCGAAAAATTCCCAGATCACGCCGATCGTCATCGAGAAACAGAACGCCACGATCGCCAGATATAGCGGTGAGAGCGAGAACATCACCTTCTCGTTCCGGTTCAGAATCAACACGAGGGAGAAACCGACCGCCGCCGCAAGAAACCCGTTGATCGTGTGCAGAATCGTGTCCCAGAACGGAAAAATCGTGTAGAAATTACTGACCTCTCCCAGAATCTCCGCCGCAAAAATGAAAATCATCACGATAATTTCCAGCGTCTGCGGCACTTCCACCCGGAATCTCACCTGCAGATAAGTCGGGAGTCCGAACAGCAGAAGCGTCAGAATACACAGGAAAAAGCCCTCGTAATTCTGGATCATGAACTGCCGCACCATGGTGAAAATCACAAATACCCGAAGAACAGAGAACACAAGGAACGTCGTTCTGTTCTGACGTCTTTCCAATCCGAACGCCGCCCAGAATTCCTTGTGCGCTCTGCGCCGGTCCTCTTTCTTCTGCGCCTTTTTCTCCCTGCGCTGCGCCGCGCTCTCCTGCTTTTGCAGTTTCTCGCCGTCCTTTCTGTCTCTGTTCTTCTTATTTTCTCCGCTCTCTCTCATCCGCTCTCCCCCTTCCTCTTTTCAAAACAAGCCGGAACCCACCCGGGGCCCCGGCATACCTGTCCTGTCATTCCTGCCCGCAGCGGACAGCCGTTCTCTCCGCATTCCGTCTCCTGCACAGGCAGGCGGATCCTGCGACTCCTCTGCTACGAGATCAGTCCCAGTACCAGAATCACGAAGAGCACCACCGGCAGAATATAGGTGCAGTACGGACGGATCCACGCCGGCACCTTCACACCCTCTCCCGTGTTCGCCTCTTTCAGGTAATTCGAGAAGCCCCATCCGTAGCGCTTCGTCACGCAGAACAGCAGAATAATCAGGCTGCCGAAGGGCAGCAGAATATTGCTCACGATAAAGTCCTCGAGATCGAGAACCGCCGAGCCCGCGCCCAGAGGCTGCCATCCCGAGAGCAGATTGTAGCCGAACACGCACGGAAGGCTGCCGAGGGCCACAATCACGAAGTTGACCAGACACGCCTTTTTCCGGGTCATATGGAAGCGGTCCATACAGCAGGCCAGAATATTCTCAAACACCGCGATCACCGTGCTCAGCGCCGCAAACGTCATGAACAGGAAGAAGAGCGCGCCCCAGATCCGGCCGCCTCCCATACTGCCAAAGACGTTCGGCAGCGTGATGAAAATGAGGCTCGGTCCCGAGTTCACATCGACGCCGAAGCTGCTGCACGCCGGGAAAATAATAAGTCCCGCCATCACCGCCACGAACGTATCAAGCACACAGATATGAATGCTCTGTCCGAGCAGCGTGTTCTTCCGGTTCAGATAACTGCCGAAGATCAGCATCGCGCCGATGCCCAGACTCAGGGTGAAGAAGCTCTGGTTCAGCGCCTGCACCATAACGTGGAATACGCCTGCCTCCTTCACGGTCTCGGGATTGGGCAGCAGGTAGAATTTCAGTCCCTCCACCGCGTTCGGCAGCGTCAGGCTGTGCACCGCGAGTACGATGATGAGAATCAGGAGCGCCGCCATCATCCACTTCGTGATGCGCTCCACGCCCTTCTGCAGCCCGAGACTGCAGATCAGAAATCCGATCGCCACGATCGCCAGCACCCACAGCGTCGCCTCCACCGGATTGCCCAGAAGCGCATTGAAGACATCCCCGTACACCGCTGTGTCCGCCGCCGTCTCTTTGCCCGCCTCAATCGTCCCGAGCGCATATTTGAAAAAATAGCAGAGCATCCAGCCCGCCACGCTCGTGTAATAGAACATCAGCATATAGTTGCCGAACATGCCGAGGTAACCGTGAATATGCCATTTCTGTCCCGGCTTCTCCAGCACGCCGTAGGCCCGCACAATGCTCTGACGGCTCGCACGACCGATCGCAAACTCCATTGTCAGCACCGGAATCCCGACGATACACAGAAACAGCAGGTAAAACAGGACGAAAATGCCGCCCCCGTTATTTCCCACCACATAGGGAAACCGCCACACGTTTCCGATTCCGATCGCACATCCCGCGCTCAGCAGAATAAACCCGATTCTGCCGCTCAGTGATTCTCTCTGTTCCATCTCTTCCTCCCTGTAACCGCAGATAAAAGCGCGCTCCATCAGAGCGCACTTTCATCCGCAGTCCCCTCATTTTAGAATTTTGTATAAAAGCGGGCTGTGCCCGCCTGACACACGCTCCGGGGCATATCTCAGAACATATCGCAGAACACATCACACAATATATCTCCGAACATATCCTTATTCCGGCATGTTGCGCTGTGGTTTTTTACGACTCCCACGGGCGCGCAGCACCACCGAAGAGCTTATCCTTGAGCACCGCGTACAGCTCCGCATCCGTGTTCGCCTTGTAGGGATCCACATAAAAGATTCCCAGAATGTTGCAGGTCAGCGCCGAGAGAATATTCCATCCCAGGAAAGAGAGATCCAGCACAAACGCGTTCCACTTCTCCCCGTCCATCATCTCCCGGGACAGGCGGAACGCCTCCCGGTAATCCATGTTCGGATTCTCTGCCAGAATATACGGAATCATCCGGTACTCATACCCCTTGACGATGCCCGGAATAACCAGCAGCAGTGTCCACAGAAAGGTGAACAGCGAACGCAGAAACTGCGTCTTGACCACATTCAGGTAATTGCCTCTAAACACCTGTCCGATTTCACCGATTCTGGCGTCCGTCATCCTGTTGCGGATGAAGAAGCTCTGACAGCCCACCTCCAGCGGCGCGAGCAGGAACACCCTGACCGCGATGCCGGCCAGACTCGCCACAGACATCGCCACGACCAGAGTCCCCAGCACCAGCAACGTAATTCGCGCATCCTGCAGCGACGAAGCACGCCCGTTCAGCATGCCGCCAAAATTATAATACACGTCATCCCCCTGCGCATTCACTGAAGAATAAGCGTTCGACGCACTATTCACCACACTGAGTCCTCCGGTGCAGATCATCAGGATCAGCGCCGCAAGCACGCTTCTCCAGTAGGTGCGCCCCACCGTCTGCTTCGCCCGGCTCTTGAGTTCCACTCTCTGCCACATATCTCATTCCTCCTTTTTCTTCCCGGCGCTGTACTTCATGAGTTCCCGCCGTTTACCGCCGCGCTTCTGCCAGCATATGCCGGCAGCGCTGCGCCGTCTTTTTTATGCCGTCTCACTGCCCGGTTGTCGTCCCGGATGTTCCGCCCGTCCCTGTCGCTGTGCCTGAGGTACCCGAACCAGAACCCGCCGCGCTCGCTGCCTGGGCCTGCTGCTGCGCCGCCAGCGCCGCGCTGTAATTGGCCAGCGCCGTATTGACAGCCGACTGCGCGGAGGTAATCGCCGCCTGATCGCCGCCCTGCTGCGCCGCCGTCAGCGTCGCCTGTGCGCTCGCCAGCGCCTCTGTCGCCGCCTGCAGCGCCGCCGTCGTCTGCTCCAGACTCGCCGCGGCGTTCGCCGTGGCCCGTCTGACCTCCAGCTCCGCCTGCTGCTGCGCCAGCTGCGTCTGCGCGTCCGCCTGCGCGAAGAATTCCGCGTCGTGCGGGCACTTCTGACCGTACTGTCCGCTCTCCAGTTCCACGACGCCCTCTACCTTGAACGGGCACTCGTCGCTGGCCGGAAGTCCGCTGTACTCGCAGATCAGTCCCTGATAATGGACGTCGCACTGCTCCGTCGGCACCGTCTCCTGCGCGAAATATTCTGTCGTCAGATACGCGTCGCACAGCCCCGCCACAGGGAGCTTGCCCGATTTCGAGCAGACCGTCGCCGTCACGATTCCCGAAGGTCTCTCGAAGTCGGCATACGGCAGATCCTCATGAATCCGCTCCATCACCGCGCGCCAGATCGAACGCGCCAGCGCCTTCTCCTGAGAGCTCGAGAGCTTGGTATTATCGTCAAAGCCCGCCCATGCCGTCGCCGTGTAGTAATCCGTGTAGCCGGAAAACCACACGTCGTTGTAATCATCGGTTGTACCGGTCTTACCCGCGATCGCCGTCGTTCCGAAGTTAACGGATGTGCCGGTACCCTTCGTGACCACGTCCTCCATCGCCGAGGTCAGAAGCCACGCCGTCGTCTCCTTGAGCACGCGGTGCGACTCGCCCTCCGTGTTGTCCAGAATCACATTGCCGTCGTGATCCACCACCTTCGTGTAGAGTTTGGGCTCTATATACATACCGCCGTTTGCGATCGTCGCGTAAGCCGCGTTCATCTCCATATTCGTGACGCCCTTCGTGATGCCGCCCAGCGCAAGGGTCGGCTGCACGTCCGAATAGGTCTGCCCGTTGATCACCTCGTTGTCCACGAGGGTCGTAAAGCCGAAATTCTGCAGATAATCATAGCCCAGCTGCGGCGTGATCTGCACCAGCGTCTTGACCGCCACAATATTCATCGAGTTCTGGATACCGACGCGCAGGCTCGAAAGCCCCCGGTAACTCTCCCCGTACCAGTTGCGCACCGGCGTTCCGTTCGGGTAGGTATACGGCGCGTCGTCCTGCACCGTCGCCAGCGTCAGCCCTGCCGCATCCAGCGCGGGCGCGTAGACAGCCAGCACCTTGAACGTGGATCCCGGCTGGCGCACCGTGTCCGTCGAACGGTTTAACGTGCGGTTCGCGGTCTTGGTTCCGCGGCCGCCCACCATGGCGACCACATGTCCGGTGCTCTGGTCCTCAATCGTCAGGGAGATCTGGGGCTGCGGCGTCAGCGATACGGACTCCGCCACGATCTCGTCGCCATCCTCCATCACCGCCTCTTTGTACGCCTCAACCGCCGCATTCGCCTCCTCCTCGGAGTCAAAATCGAGACTGAACGCCGCGTTGGACTCTTTGAAATAGCTCTCCAGCATCTCCGTACTGTAGTTAGTCACTTCCCCGTTTGCATCCTTCGTCGTCAGACGGTAATTGAGGTAGTACTTCGTGCCCTCCGGATAGCTGTCCGGATCGGAGCACACCTCATCCGCGATCGCCTGAATCTCCGGATCCTGGGTCGAATAAATGGAAAGACCGCCGCTGTAGAGCAGGGTGTAGGCCTGCGTCTCCGTATAACCGGCCTCCATCAGATCATCCAGCACCTGCTCTGTCAGCGCGTCGACGAAATACGACGTCACCTCCTCGTCCTCCGTCTCGTTGTCCACGATCTGGATTCTCGAATAGACATCATCCGCAAGCGCCTCGTCGTACTCCTCCTGATTGATCATCTCCAGCCGCAGCATATAATCGAGCACGACCTGCCGGCGTCTGGCATTGTCCTCCGGGTTCATAATCGGATCATACTTCGTCGGATTCTGGGTAATCGCCGCAATGACGGCGCACTCCGACAGCGTCAGATCGCTGACCGACTTGCCGAAATAACGCAGTGAGGCCGCCTGTACGCCGAGGGTGTTGTGGCCCAGATTGATCGTATTCAGATAATTGAGCAGGATATCATCCTTGCTCATACGTTTTTCCAGTTCGACCGCCAGGTACTGCTCCTGGATCTTTCGCCGGACGCTCTCCAGAAACGTCTCGTTCGTCCATCCGGTAAATACATTGTTTTTCAGGAGCTGCTGTGTGATCGTGCTTGCGCCTTCGGAAAAATCCCCCGTCGTAATACCGCGGAAGGCCGCGCGCAGAATACCCTGGATGTCGATGCCGTGATGATCGTAAAAGCGCTCGTCCTCAATCGCGACAAAAGCATTTTTCAGATCCTCCGGCACCATATCGCTCGTGACCGGAATCCGGTTGCTGTCCGTCGAGACGAGCTTGGCCGTTTCATTCCCTTCGATATCGTAAACGAATGTGGAGAAGCCCGTCGGCGTCACGTCAATATTGCTGATGTCCGGCGCTGTGTCAATAATCCCCTTAAACGCGCCGATGCCGAGGAAAAGCCCCGCAATCATCAGCCCCGCAGCTGCCAGCAGCACAATATGGAGAATGCTGAGAGAAAGCTTGTGGAGACGTTTCTGTTTCCTTGACGCCATTCGCTTTCGCCGCTTCTCCACTCCTTTTTTGCCGTAATTCATTCTGATCTCCATTCCGGAGCGTTTCTCACGACGGGTCAGTGCAAATCTCTGGTTGCCTCTGACATCGACAGCGAACTCTCTGGTTTCAGGCCGGGACCTGTGACGCTCCGGCACAAATCCCGATGCGGCAGATAAGCGGCCTCGCCTGTCTGCTGCATGACTCCTTCGTATCGGAGCTGACTACTCCCCGATTCTTTCCCGCCGAAATGTAAGAACTAAAAAAGAATTATAACAAACTCCCCCTGTGAAAGAAAGTATTTTCATGGTTTCTTAAATAAAACACAAACAGTTCAGCCAGCCGGGAGGGACAGGGCAAAATCGTGCTCGCACGAATTTTGACCTGTTGCTCCCGACTGAGGGAGCGCCAGATCATGAGCAAAGGCAGCCGCGAAGCGGCGGAAAGCGCGACAGCGCGGCCCCTCGAATGGCGCAGGCTGAACGGCTGTAAAGCACGGAGAACACGGCATGGCGCGGGCTGAATTGCACTTATCCTCTGTGAAGCTCCTGCGAAGCATGTTAAAATAGGGCAGATACCACAGCCCGGCAATACACCACCGGGCGCTGTTCTACCAGCGCAATCCAGCGATCGTGCCGGAACGAAAGCCAGACCGGAACAGCGTCAGAAATCAAGTTGGTAACCGTATCAGAGGCCAAATCGGAAACGGAATCAGAAAACGAAACAGAAATGAGGAGCAAAATGGCACAGGAACAGGAATACCGCACCATTGCACAGACAGGCTACGGGGAATACGAGGAGAAAAAGTCGCGCTTTCTCGCAGAAGCGCTGTTCGCCGACTCCGCCGAAGCGGCGGACGCAGAGCTGGCCCGGATCCGCAAGCAGCACTACGACGCGCGTCACCACTGCTCGGCGCGGATTCTGGGCGTCGGCATGCGCGAGGAACGCTCCAGCGACGACGGCGAGCCCTCCGGCACGGCGGGAAAACCGATTCTCGACTGCCTGCGGGGAAGCGGCTGCACCAACGCAATCGTTGTCGTGACCCGCTACTTCGGCGGAACACTTCTGGGAACGGGCGGTCTCGTGCGCGCCTACTCCAAAGCGGCGGCAGACGCTCTCGCCAACGCCCGTATCGTGACGATGTGCCTCTGCCACGTCGTGCAGATGACCTTTGACTATTCCCACACCGACCGCGTTCTCTATTATCTGCGGCAGAACGGCCTCGAGACCGGAGAGCAGGAATATACCGACCGCGTCCGCTTTACCGTCACCCTTCGCCCGGAGACAGAAGCCCTGCTTCGCAGGGATCTGACCGCGCAGACAAACGGGGGCGTTACGTTCTCCGTGCTCCGGGAGGGATATTTCGGGCTGCAAGAGTAAAGGCGCTTCTGTGCGGCAGCGTCTACTGCCGAAAATCATATGTGTCCTGTGGCGGATACCTGCTGACGCCGCTGTATACAGCGGCAGTCCGTCGCAGGACGCGCGATCAAAAAAAGAGCTGTGAAAAAATGATTTCTCATTTTTCACAACTCCTTTTATCGGAGTGACGTGATTCGAACACGCGACCCCCACGTCCCTAACGTGGTGCGCTAGCCAGCTGCGCTACACCCCGAACTTCTTGAACGCGCCGCGAACCGCATACAGTTCGCGGCGACAAATGATATTATACCGGCTCTTTCCACGAAAAGCAAGATAAATTTTTCACTTCGTCTCATCCGCCTCCCGTTGGCCTGTTTTCTCCCGTTTATCTTATCTCTCCTTCAGTGCACGCATGGCGTTCAGAATCGCAATCACCGCCACGCCGACATCGGCGAACACCGCCGCCCACATCGATGCGATGCCCAGCGCGCCCAGCAGCAGCACGAGGATCTTGACGCCGAGTGCAAAAACAATGTTCTGCTTGACAATCCGCAGCGTCTTTCTCGAAATCCGGACAATACCGGCAATCTTGCGCACGTCGTCGTCCATCAGAACGATGTCAGCCGCCTCAATGGCCGCGTCCGAGCCAAGACTTCCCATCGCAATCCCGATATCCGCTCTCGTCAGTACCGGAGCGTCGTTGATGCCGTCGCCGACGAAGGCCAGTTTGTCCTTGGCGCCTTTCTGCGTCAGCAGCTTCTCCACCTGTGCCACCTTGTCTGCCGGCAGCAGTTCCGCATGATACTCGTCCAGACCAATCTCGGAGGCCACCGCAGCCGCTGTCTCCCTGCGGTCTCCGGTCAGCATAACCGTCCTGCGGACGCCGACCGCTTTCATATCGCGCACTGCCTGCGCCGCTCCCTCTTTGACCGTATCAGAGATCACGAGACAGCCGAGGAATACGCCGTCAGCCGCCGCATAGACCACGGTTCCTGCGCTCCTGCACGGCTCAAAGGCGATCTGCGACTGCTCCATCAGCTTGGCATTGCCGAGCAGGAGTTTTCTGCCGTCCACAGTTACGCTCACTCCGTGTCCCGCCGTCTCCCCCGCATCGCTCACCAACGCTTCGCGGACCGGCTGACCATATGCCTCGCGGATGGACTCTGCAATCGGGTGCGTCGAAAACGCCTCTCCATAGGCCGCCAGCTCCAGCAGGATCGCCTGTGCTTCGCCGCTCTGCGCCTGATCCGCGGTGCCGATTCTTCTCCACTCGCCCGCATGCTCTTCCAGATAGGAGGAGGGAATCACCTGACTCACCCGGAACTCTCCCTTGGTCAGCGTCCCTGTCTTGTCAAAGACGATCGTCGTCATCTCCGCCATTGCTTCCAGATAATTACTGCCCTTGACGAGCACGCCGATCTTCGACGCCGCTCCGATTCCTCCGAAGAAGCCCAGCGGCACGGAAATCACCAGCGCGCACGGGCAGGAAATGACGAGGAAGGTGCAGGCTCTCTGAATCCAGTCCGCCCACACGTCCGCCCCCGCGCCATACCCGAACATCAGGATAAGGGGAGGCACAATGGCCAGAATCACCGCCCCAATCGTCACGATCGGTGTGTAATACTTGGCAAAGCGGGTGATGAAGTTCTCCATCTTCGCCTTTTTACTGCTGGCGTTTTCCACCAGTTCCAGAATCTTGGCGACTGTCGAATCCTCATACAGCTTCGTCGTGCGCATTTTCAGTACGCCGTTTCCATTGACGCATCCGCTGATCAGCGCGTCTCCCACTCCGGCCTTGCGAGGCACGGATTCCCCAGTCAGCGCCGCCGTGTCGATAAAGGACTCGCCCTCTGTCACGACGCCGTCCAGCGGAATTCTCTCTCCGGGCCGGATCACGATGGTCTCTCCGATCTCCACGTCGTCGGGATCCACCTGTTCTACTGTCCCGTCTTTCTCCAGATTCGCGTACTCCGGCGCGATCTCCATCATCGCCGTAATGGACTGGCGCGATTTGCCCACCGCGTAGCTCTGGAAGAGCTCTCCCACCTGATAGAACAGCATGACGGCGACCGCCTCCAGATACTCCTGTACACCGAACGCCCCGAATGTCGCGATCATCATCAGGAAGTTCTCGTCAAAGACCTGTCCGTGTCTGATATTCAGAAATGCCTTGCGCAGCACGTCCCAACCGACAATCAGATACGGCACAAGATACGGAATCATCAGAATCCACCGGTTTGTGATACCCGACAGCGCGCCGGTGTGATCCAGAACCAGCAGGATCAAAAACAGGACAAACGCCGCTATAATTCGTATCAGAGATTGTTTTTGCTTCTTCGTCATGACAGTGTTCCTCTTTGCTGTACTTATTCCTTACTTTTTAATATAACCTGTTCGTCGCTCTCAGCGCAGAATCCGGCAGTCCGGCTCCACCTTGGCGCAGACTTTGACGACCTCGTCCATGATAGCGTCAAACCGGGCGTCGTCCGCCTCCACCGTCATTTTCTGCATGATGAAATTCACCGACGCATCGCTCACGCCGTCAATTTTCTTGATGGCTTCCTCCATTTTTGCCGCGCAGTCCGCACAGTCCAGATCTTCCAGTTTGAATTTCTTCTTCATCGTTACCATCCTTTCCGCCGCTTTGCCCGCGGCTCTGCGAACGGGAATCCGTCCACACGGTCTCCGCTCCGCCTTCCTGATTGAGCCGGGAGCGCCCCGGCACCGTTTTCCGGTCTCACACAAACGCCGTCTGACATTCATCTGACATTTGAAAGAGACTCTCACTCCTCTATATGCTCTCTGCCCTGCGCGATGATCGTCGCCACATGCGCGTCCGCCAGAGAATAAAGGACCTGCTTGCCGTCCCGCCGGCTCTTGACCAGCTTGGACTGTTTTAATACCCGCAGCTGGTGGGAAATCGCCGACTGCGTCATCTGCAGCGTCTGTGCGAGATCACACACACACACCTCCGCCTCGAACAGGACGAACAGAATCCGGATCCGCGTCGTATCGCCAAAGACCTTGAACAGATCAGCGAGATCACTCAGCTCATTTTCCTCCGGCATCTGCGCGCTCACCGCCCGCACTTTGTCGGGATGCACCTCGTAGGTATCGCAGCACTCCGCTTCTCTTGCTTCCACTTCCCCATGCGCCATACGCCGCTCTCCTTTCTCCGCATTGCCATTCCCCTGTCGATGCGGTCTGTCCGGTTCCAACGGACTGCTCCCCGACGCTTTTCCACTCTTTCTCCCGTCGAGGATGTGCTGTCCTGCCCTCATTTGAAACATATGAGCATTTGTTCATATGTTTGTCTATAATATATCCCCCGGCAAAAGGCTTGTCAAGCTAATCTTTTGCCGGGGGACAGATTTTGAATAACCGTTCAGCCAGACGGAATCAACAGGGCAAAATCGTGCCCGCACGAATTTACCCTGTACTACGCGTGCTTCTCCATGAGCTCCCGAATGACAAGATGATGCGGCAGGCCGTCCACATAGATCGGCTGCAGCTCTCCCACAATCAGCGGACGCGCGTACTCGATAAACTCCTCTTTCATACTGCAGCCGTCCTCGCCGATCCACTCCTTCGGGACAAAGCGCACTTCATTGGCGACCGCATGAATATCATGGATACTGGTTCCGCACCGGTACGGATGGTTGCCGCTTCGCACCAGCGTGACCATAACCCCCGTTCTTCCCTCCTGCGCCGCGTTGACCGCATCGACGCCGCACTGGTACGATTCTGTCACATCCGTCAGGGAGACGATATGGGACGCCGCCCGCTGCAGAACGGAGAACTCGATGCCCCGCGTCTTTAATCCGGTGCGGTCCTCCACCATCTGCGCCAGCGTAATCGCCGCGCCTGCCAGTCTCCTGTGCCCGAACGCGTCCACGCCGCTGCCCGCGTTCCCCAGCTCGCAGGCAAAACGTCCGTCCGCCATAGACAGTCCTTCCGAGATCGTGACGACAATGGACTTCTTTTTCGTCGCCAGATCTTCGATTTTCCCCATAAAGTCCTCCGGATCAAAAACGGTTTCCGGCAGGTAGATTGCGTCCACGCCGCTGCAGTCCTCTCCCTTGGCCAGCGCCGCCGATGCGGCGAGCCAGCCGGTATTGCGCCCCATCGTCTCCACAATGTTCACATGGGGTTTGCCCAGACCGTACGACTCGTTGTCGCGCACGATTTCCTTGATCGTCGCCGCGATATATTTCGCCGCCGAACCGTAGCCCGGACAGTGATCCGTTATCGGAAGATCGTTGTCGACCGTCTTGGGAATCCCGATAAAGCGCTGCTCTCTGCCGTGCTCTCTCGCGTAGTTGGAGAGCTGCTTGACCGTATCCATCGAGTCGTTCCCGCCCGCATAGAAAAGGCACTCGATCCCGTACTCCTCCATCACCGCGAAGATCTTCTCATAGATCTCCTCGTGCCCCTCTGCCTCCGGCAGCTTATACCGGCAGGTTCCGAGCACTGCGGAGGGCGTCCGCTTCAGCAGTTCCACCCGCACAGCCTCCCCCAGATACTCATCCAGATCGCAGAGTCTGCCCTGCAGGAAACCCTCGATCCCGTGGATCATCCCGTAGACCTTCTTCACCCCGAGCCTCTTCGCCCGCCTGTACACCCCCGCCACGGAAGCATTGATCACCGCCGTAGGTCCCCCCGATTGTCCGACAACGATATTTCCCTTCATACCTTCCTCTTTCTGCGCGGCCTGATAAAAAAGAAAAGGCACGCCGGTAAGCGCCGCGCGGTTACCGATGTGCCAAGGACGCCATGAATGCTCATTTTGCCGGCCCTGCTGTATTTTTAAAAAATTCAGAACCTATAAAAAATTATAACAAATTTTTACGGTGTGTCAATTCTATTGTGTATATAATTTTCAAATTGTATACACACTTTGTCCGCACGCTCTCAGTGTCCGCCTGTCCTGCGCAGCTGCTCCGCGATCTGTGCGAGCGCGCACACCGTCTCCTCGATCTGTTCCCTCGTATTCTCCTCTCCCAGCGTAAAGCGCAGCGCTCCCCTTGCCTCGCTCGCCGTCAGTCCCATCGCTGTCAGCACATGAGAGGGTTCGATCGCCCCCGTCGTACAGGCACTCCCGCCCGAGGCGCAGATCCCACGCATATCGAGCATAATCAGGGCCGCCTCCGCGTCCACGCCGGGAATCGAGAAATTGAGATTCTGGCGCAGCCGTCTCACAGGTTCCTCCCGAAGTGCAGTCCCCGGCGCTCCATCCCCATGCTCCCTTCCGGCAAACACCGCACCGTCCGCAGCCATCTCACCGTCAGGCTCTGCGTCCACAGGATCGACCGGTACTCCATTGAGAACCGCATCCGGAATCCGCTCCCGCATCCGCTGTACAAAATACCGCTGCAGTGCCGCTTCCCGCTCTTCCTCCGCAACCCGGAGGGCAAACGCTTCCGTGACCGCCGCCGCAAATCCCACTGCGCCCGCCACATTCTCCGTGCCGGCGCGCCTGCCTCTCTCCTGCATTCCACCGCGCTGGTACGCGCCGAGTCGGAGTCCTCTGCGCACATAAAGAAAACCGATCCCCTTCGGCCCGCCGATCTTGTGGGCGCTCGCAGAGAGCAGATCCACCGGGATCTCTCTGACGGAGAGATCTGTTTTGCCATAGGCCTGCACCGCATCCGTGTGGAAGAGAACGCCGTGCCGCCGCGCCGCCTCCGCGAGCTCCGCCACCGGCTGCACCGTTCCCACCTCGTTGTTGGCCGCCATCACCGACAGCAGAATCGTATCGGGCCGCAGCGCCGCCTCCGCCCGCGCCGGGTCAACCCTCCCCTCCCGATCCACCGGAAGAAGCGTGATCTCAAAGCCACGGCCGCGCAGATATTCACAGGTCCGCAGCACCGCGTGGTGCTCGACAGCACTCGTCACAATATGACGCCCCTTCTCCCGCTGCGCCTCCGCCGCCGCGATCAGCGCCCAGTTGTCGCTCTCCGTCCCCCCGGAGGTGAAGAAAATCTCCGACGGCTCCGCGCCGATACTCTTGGCCAGAACTGCTCTGGCGTCCTCCAGCGCAATCTTGGCCTGCGAGCCCAGAGAATAAATCGCGCTGGCATTCCCGTAGCTCTCTCTCAAAAACGGAAGCATCGCCTCCAGCGCCTGCGGCCGCAGCGCCGTCGTCGCCGCATGATCCAGATAAATAAACTGTTTTTCCATCGCCGCCTCCGCACCGCCTTCCAGTCCTCACTCCCGCCGCTCCGCCCGCGCCATTCGCAAAGTCGCGCTGCTGCGCTCTCCGCCGCTTCGCGGCTGCCTTTGCTCATGAACCAGCGCTCCCGGAAACAGGCGGCACCCATTCGCGCAGGCACGATTTGCTCCCCTTTCTTCCGGTTGGCTGAACTACTACTTACAGGTATCTCACAAAAATAAAAATCATGGAAATCAGAATGACCAGCACCGTCGCAGGCACCGCCGCCGTGCAGTACCGCTTCCAGCTGATCGGATGGCCCGCCTTGGCGGAGACCGAGGTGCCCACAACGTTTGCGGACGCGCCGATCGGCGTCGCGTTGCCGCCGATATCCGTCCCCATCGCCAGCGTCCACGCCAGCACCGACAGATCTGCCCCCGTCGCCGCGGACAGGCTCCGGATCACGGGAATCATCGTCGCCGCAAAAGGAATATTGTCCACCACCGCACTGGCAATCGCCGATCCCCAGATAATGATCGCCACCATCACCATCACATTGCCGTTGCTGACTGTTCCGATCAGGCCCGCCACCATTTCCAGAATCCTCGTCTGCTCGAGACCGCCCACCACCACGAACAGTCCGATGAAAAAGAGAAGTGTCTTGTAATCAATTCTGCGCAGGATTTTGAGCACACTGTGTCCCGACGTGAGCAGCGTAATCACCGCAATAAATACGCCGATAAACGCCACCGTCAGTCCGGTCTGGGAGTGCGTGATGAGCATCACGACCGCGCAGAGGAAAATCACGCAGCTGATCAGGAATCCTCTTTTGTCAGTAATCGCGGACTGGGGCGTGGGAAGCGCCGCCGTATCCACGACATGTCCCTCGTCCGCCACCAGCTCCTTCCGGAAACTGAAATAGAAATACGCGACCACAACCACCAGTGAAATCAGCGCCATCACGCCGGTATTCGTCACAAAATCAGCAAACGAAAGTCCCAGTGAAGTACCAATAATAATGTTCGGCGGATCCCCGCACATCGTCGCGGAGCCACCCAGATTGGCGCAGAACACCTCCGCCAGAATCATGGAAATCGGATTGAATTTCAGAAGCTGGGCCAGCTCCACCGTCACCGCCACCAGGAACAGAATCACCGTGATGCTGTCGATGAACATGGCGAGCACGAAGGACATCAGCATAAACGTGAGGAAAATCAGGGAAATCCGGTATCGGACCGCCCGCGCGATCGTCATGCACAGCCAGCGGAAAAAGCCGCACCGTGCCATCCCTTCCACCATCACCATCATCCCCGCAATAAAGAGGATGGTGGCCCAGTTGATGCCGTTGGTGCTCTCGGTCGCCGTCCCCGCTTCGTACCAGAACTCCAGCGTGAAAATATTCTGCAGACTGAGCGTCTCCCAGAACGCCGTAAAACTGCGCATTGCCGCGCCAAACACCAGCAGGCATGTCGCTCCGCCGCATGCCAGCGCCACGACATGTCTCTCAAACTTGTCCAGAATAATCAGGACGAACATGATGATAAAAATTCCTACTGCCAATATCTGTGCCGCCATTTTTAACCCCCATTCTCACCGGAGCGCGCCTTCTTAGGTCGCGTCCCCGTTTTCCTTACCGTTACTTTTGCCGGACCGGATCTCACTGCCACCGCAGTCCCTTTGGGTAGTGATTTTTCAGGATGCCCGAATTTGCCTTGCCCCATCCCAGCGGATAACCGTCTGCCAGTACGAGCGTCCAGCCTCTGCCCTGCGGATCACAGGTGATCGTCTCTCCTTTTAAAAAGCGCACTGCCCCGCTGCCCGGATCCGGTTCCGGTCCGCATGCCGAAAAAGCGTGAACCCTGACAGCATCTTCCTCCCGCAGCGCCAGAGCCAGCGCATGCGATGGTTCGAACCGCTTTCTGCGGATCGTTCCGAGGTGAAGTCCCGGACGCAGCACCCGCAGCTTATCCAGCGAAACCGCTTCCGGCATCAGGTACAGCTCCTCCCCGAACAGAATCGGGATTCCCGACCGCGCCAGCCTCTCCTGCGCGCTCCCGCAAAGCGTCTGTCCGCAGAATTCCTCCCACAGAGACAGCGCCGCCCGGTCCGGCCGCGGCAGCTGATCCGCGCACAGCTTTCTTCCCGCCGTCCCGGCCTTGTGAAGCACCGCGATGAAATGCCCCTCGCCCCGCACGCAGTGAGGCCACAGCCGCACCGTGCGGGCCAGCTCGTCCGGATGGTGCGGCTGCGCGGCGCTCTGCTCCGACAGACTCCGGGAGCTGCCCGGCTGTACCTCTCCGGCGTCCGGCTTCACTCCCGCGGCGTGCCTCGGCGTGCCTCCGCCGTCCGGCCGCTCTCCCGCGACTTCTCCGGCATCGCTTCGTTCCTCTTTCGTCAGCCACCCGGGATTTCCCTGTGCAAAGTTCCTCTGTCCCGCGCCCTCCGCTTCCTGAATCGTATACTCCGGATGGCGCAGAAGAAAGCGCCACACGCTCCCCTCATTCTCCTCCGGCGCGAAAGTACACGTCGAATAGACGAGCGTGCCTCCGTCGCAGAGCATCCGGTCCGCCGCCTCCAGAATCTCCTGCTGCCGCCGGGCGCAGAGCGCCACGTTCTCCTCGCTCCAGTGCAGAAGTGCCTGCTCCTCTTTGCGGAACATCCCCTCTCCGGAGCAGGGCGCATCCACCAGAATCCTGTCGAAAAACACCGGAAAACGCGCCGCCAGCTTCTCCGGGGACTCGTTTGTCACAATCGCGTTCCGGATTCCCATGCGCTCCACGTTCTGGGAGAGAATTCTGGCTCTTGCCGGATGGATTTCATTGGCGATCAGCAGTCCCTCGCCCCGCATTCTGCCGGCAATCTGCGTCGTCTTGCCCCCCGGCGCCGCACACAGATCGAGCACCCTCTCCCCCGGCTGTGCGCCGGAGAGGGCCGCCACCGCCATGGCGCTCGGCTCCTGAATATAGTAGAGACCTGCCTCATGATAAGGATGCTTCCCGGGACGCGGACGGGAGTCTTTCCACTCGCCCTCAGTCTCCTCCTCATTCCCGCCGCCATAGTAAAAGCCCGTCTCCTCCCACGGCACCGGTTCCATCCTCCACGGCATCCGCTCCGCAAATACACCGGGCTCCATCTTCAGCGGATTGCAGCGGAGCGCCTGCGCGCGCGGCGTCTCATACGAGGCGAGGAATTCCCCGTACTCCGCCTCCCCCAGCATCCGACGCATCCGCGCACAAAAATCAGCGGGAAGGCGCTCCTGCCAGCTCTGCCGTTCCGTCTCCTGTTCTCTGATCTGCCTCCCGCCGTCCGTTCCTCCCATTACACCGCTACCCTTTCCCTGATTTTATCCCACTGCTTTGTACAGACTTTGCTGCTTTTGCATATCTGCTTCGTACAGACTTTGCCGCTTTTGAAACAGCTGTTCCTTATACGCCGAAGCAGCTCCGCTGCTTCGAACAGACTTTGCGGAACGCAAAGTCTGTTGTTACCCGAGCGCCACATCCAGCGTCATCATCAGACAGAAACCCACCGCAAATGCAATCGTTCCGATATTGGAGTGTTCTCCCTGCGACATCTCCGGAATCAGCTCCTCCACCACGACATAGAGCATGGCGCCTGCCGCGAAGCTGAGCAGATACGGCAGAATCGGAATCACGAACCCCGCCGCCAGAATCGTCAGCAGCGCTCCAACCGGCTCCACAATACCCGAGAGCACACCGTAGAGAAACGCCTTAGACTTACCCGCTCCGTTCGAGCGCAGCGGCATGGAGATAATCGCCCCCTCCGGGAAGTTCTGAATCGCGATACCGAGCGCCAGAGCCAACGCTCCCGTCAGGGAAATCTGCGCGCTTCCCGCCGCCCATCCGGCGTAAACCACGCCGACCGCCATTCCCTCCGGAATATTGTGCAGTGTCACCGCCAGAACCAGCATCGTCGTTTTTTTCAGATGACTCTTTGGCCCCTCCGCCTCTTCGCTGTTCAGGTGCAGATGCGGGATCACACTGTCGAGCACCAGCAGAAAGGCCATACCGGCCAGAAATCCAACAACCGCCGGAATAAACGCCAGTTTTCCCATAGCCCCCGCCTGATCCATCGCCGGAATCAGAAGACTCCATATCGAGGCTGCCACCATGACGCCCGCCGCAAATCCCGTCAGCGCCCGCTGCACAGCCGGATGGATTTCTTTTTTCATAAAGAATACGCAGGACGCGCCCAGCGCCGTCCCCGCAAAAGGGATCAGAACTCCCTGTAAAATCTCAATCGGCATAGGTTTCCTTTCCGTATCCGTTCTCCCGCTGCGCGGTTTCTCCGTTCGAACCGCCCGGATGTCCGGCTATTGATCGTCTTTCTCCTCACACATACACTTCTGCAGTTCTTCGACAATTTCCTTATAATCGCGATGCTGCATATCCGGGAATGCCCGGAGCAGACGTCTTCCGCACCATGTTTTCTTCAGAATATCGTCACGCAGCGCCTCTGCTCTCTTTTCCAGCTGGGCACGGGTATCGTCCGCCGCGTCCGATGCGTTGTCGAAGGCGTCCGCCGCCGCGCTCCTCGCGCTGCTCAGCAGATCGCCCGCCGCGTCCGATGCGCTGTCGAAGGCGTCCGCCGCCGCGCTTCTCGCACTGCTCAGCAGACTGCCCGCCGCATCCGATGCGTTATCAAATGCGTCTGCCGCCGCCTCACGCACATTGGCCGCAGATTCCTGCATCTCTGTGAAACGCGCCCGCGTCGTCTCCTGCGCACTATGCACCGCATCGCGCGCTTCCGCTCTGGCCAGAGACGCCTGTATCCTTCCTTCCGTGATCTTTCTGTCCGTATAGATTGCCCTCGTGCCGAGACCTTCGCTCAGAGAATCGCTGACCTTCCTGATCGAAGCGCTCACGCGGTCCAGCTCTTCCAGATCCTTGTTCAGGCCGCGCACCGTCAGCACCGTCACGATGGTATCCGCGAGATAAACCGCATACAGCACCGCAAGAACCGGCCAGCCAATCCGGCTCGGAATCCGCTCCGCCGAGATCTGCGAGAGAAGCGGATGCACCATCCGCACGACGATGACGCCGCCGATTCCCCAGAGAATACTGAACTGCAGGCAGACAAAACCGCCGATATTAAACGGCTTGTTCCGGTAATCCCACCATCTCGCATGGAAGAGCCGAAGCATCAGCCATCCCCCGACCAGCTCCACCGCCGTCGCCAGCAGCATACTCCCGAGAAAGAGCACAAAAACGCTCAGATCCCCCGCTTTGTGTACCGGCACATTCTGCAGAATCATCAGAACGGCCACCATGCCGAATCCATAAATCGGGCAGACCGGGCCGTTCAGGAATCCTCTGTTCACGACCTTGCCCTCTGTCACAGTACAAAACACCACTTCCACGCACCATCCCACAAAGGAATAGAGCACGAAATACCACGCAATCTGATAAAATGAAAGTCCTGCAATCATCTAAATCCCCGCCTCCTGTTCTCTTTGTCCCGCGGACCGGTTGGAAATCTCCCCGTCCGGCGCCGTACATTTCCTGCCGAACCCCGGCGTCCGCACCTCCGTTTTCTCTTCCCGGACGGTCTGCCTCTCCGCCGAACCCCGGCGTCCGCATCGCCGCTTCCTCTTCCCGGACGGTCTGCCTCTCCGCCGAACCCCGGCGTCCACACCTCCGCTCCGCGCTACGACGTCCAGTATATCACAGATCTCTCTCATTCCCCAAATCAAAATCAAGCAAAAAAATCCCTTCCGCCCATTCTCCTGACGGTTTCTTCTAAAGATAAATCTCCTGTCCCAGCGCAAAGGAGTAAATGATGCGTTCGGAGACCTCCCGGTGCAGCATCTGCCCCAGCGCCTCGGCGTAGTAATCGAGCTGCACGCGGTATCGTTCCGTCAGATCCTGCGCCCGACGCACCCGGTCCGTCTTGTAATCCGCCACAATGATGTTCCCCTCTTCTATGAAAAAGACGTCGATGATACCCTGTATCAGCACCTGCTCCTTCTCCGGAAACTCCGGATTCAGCCGGTTCGCCGCAATGCCCATGACAAAAGGCTGTTCCCGGTACAATTCCCCTCTCCGGGCTGCGCGGGCCATTCTGTCCGCCAGCGGCGAGCGCAGGAACGGAAGCAGCACTTCCCGCTCCTGCGGCAGGAGCTTCCCCGCCTCCAGCATCTCCTGCGTATAGTGATTCAGCTCCCCGGCCGTCACCGATGCCGGATTTTCAAACCGCGCGTAATCAAACAGCTCCATAAACCGGTGGATCGCCGTGCCGCGAGCCGCCCCGCGCAGAGGCGCAGACGGATCCGGAACCTCCACTGCCCCAGTCCGAGACACGTCCGCCGCCTCCACGGCCCGGCCCTCCCCTGCCGCCTCCACGCCGGATACCGGAACATTCATTTCCAGACCGGAGGCCGCTTCCAAATCCAAAAGCCCGCCCGCATCTGACGCGCTCATGGCAAAACGCGGAATGTACGGCACGATCTCTTCCTGCGCAAACAGCGCCGCGCTCTCTTCCTCCTCCGCCTCTGCAGAACCGTCTCCCGTCATACCCCTGCCGTATTCCGCGCCGCGCGCCGCCCTTTTCAGTTCAGAAACTGTCGTTTTGGTATAAAGCGCCTCCAGTCCCTCCTGCGGATAGCGGAAGGCGAAGCGTCCGGCAATCGTCCGCGCCAGAGCAGGATCCTGAAAAATCCCCTGCGACGCATCCCGCTGTACGCTCCGCAGCAGTTCCCTGCGCGCTCCCAGCGTCATCTGCTCTTCCAGTTCCCGGAGCGAGAGCTCAGACGCCCGCACACGTCTCACCTGAAACGGAACCGTCTCCCCCGCCGCGCGGCGCGCCTCCTGCGCGGCCACCACGAGATCCAGAAAGCTGCCCGATCCTTCAATTACCGAGACAGGAAGATGGCGCTCTCCCTTTTTCATTCCCAGTATTTTGACCGCCGCCGCTTCCGTCTTTTTCTCATATTCTTTGACGTATGCGGACAGAATCAGCTTCTCCCTGGCTCTCGTCATCGCGACATAGAGAACCCGCAGCTCCTCTCCGAGGCTATCCCTGCGAATCTTGTCCGCAATCGCGTCCTTTCTCATCGTCGAAGAACGAACACGCCTCTTCGGATCAATATAGGAGAGTCCGACGCCCCAGTCGTTGTCGATAATCATATCACCGGAGGCGTCCTGCCTGTTAAAACGCTTGGACAGCCCCGCCACAAAGCAGACCGGAAATTCAAGCCCTTTGCTCTTGTGAATGCTCATGATCCGCACAACGTCCGCTTTTTCATCGAGGGTATTTGCCTCTCCGTAGTCAATTTCATAGCGCTTCATCTGGTCGATGTAGCGCAGGAACTGGAACAGCCCCGTATAGGACGTCTTTGTAAAAGAGGCGGCCTGCGCGCAGAGCATCTTCAGATTCGCCTGCCGTCCCGCGCCGCCCGGCAGCGCCGCCGCATACGCCTCGAATCCCGTCTCCTCCAGAAGTTCCGCCAGCAGCTCCGCCACCGAGAGGAACCGCTGCCTCCCGCGCCATCTCTCCACAAAAGAGAGAAACCCGTCGCATTTCTGAGACAGCTCCTCCTCCGGCCGCCCGGCGCACCGTCTCACCGCATCGTACAGCAGGCCGTCTCTCTCCTGCGCGCGCACACAGGCCAGTTCCTCCTCTGTGAACTGTCCGAAATAGCTGCGCATCGCGCCGTAAAGAGGAATATCCTGCCTCGGATTGTCGAGCACGCGCAGCAGCTGGAGCATCTCCCGAATCTCCTGCGCCGCGAAATATCCGGTCCGCGTGTTCACATAAGATGGAATTCCTTCTTCTTCAAATACGCTCCGGAACTCCTCATCCCAGCCCGCATTGGAGCGCAGCAGGACCACAACGTCCCGGAACTGCGCCGGACGCTGCTCCCCGCTCTCCTCATCCGTCACTGGCAGCACGCCCACGAGATCCCGGATCCGGTGCGCAATGGCAAGCGCCTCCTTTTTGCGCGCCGTCAGCGCCGCGAAGGAGAGAGAGTCAGGATCCCCGTCGTCCTGCTCGGACATCTCCCGCTCTGTTCCGGCTGCGTCTGTCCCGCCGCCCTCTCCCGCGGAATCCGTTCCTGTCCCATCTCCTGATCCCCCCTCCTCCTGCGTCTCGTCAACGATAAGCAGTTCCGAGCAGTAGGGATTCTCCGTCTCCGCCGCTTCCTGCGTCTGATCGCCGTCCATCTGAATCTGTCCGCTATCCGCCTGTCCCGAAACCTCCGAGACATCTCCCGGCTCCGGATAGACTGCGCCCGGCTTGAGAGAGACGCTGTCGTCATAGCCGACTCCCCCCACTTCCCGGCGCATCACCTTCTCCGAGACGGCGTTGACACTCCCGAGCACCTCTTTTCGGCTGCGGAAGTTCTGATCCAGATCAATCCGTTCCGTCTGTCTGTCGTCCGGACGGTAGGCGTCGAATTTTTCCATGAAAATCTCCGGTCTCGCGAGCCGGAATTTGTAAATGCTCTGCTTGACGTCTCCCACCATAAAGCGGTTGAAGCGCCCCATCTGTTCGCCGGAGATCATGGAGAGCAGCAGTTCCTGCACGTCGTTGCTGTCCTGATACTCGTCGATCAGAATTTCATGGAAATACGACCGGTAGGCGAGCGCCGTCCTGCGCGCCGCGACACTCCCGTCCTCCTTATATTCGCACAGGATCTGCAGCGCAAAATGCTCCAGATCGTCAAAATCAATGATGTTCTTCTCCCGCTTCGCCTCCCCGAACGCTTCCATAAAACGCCCGGTCAGACGCAGCAGTTCCTGCAAAGGGCCGCAGGCCGCCTCCATTTTCGCCAGCGTGCGCTCCTCCGCTTCCCCGAACACCGATTCCCGCAGCTGCTTCAGTTCCTTTTTGATCGCGTTTCTCGCGCTCTGCACCGCCGCCTTGCGCGCGGGCTCCACATCCGGATATTTGCGCGCATCGACGCGCGGCAGGTTCTTCATCGCCTCCGCCCGTCCGAGAATCTCCTGCAGGCGATGGGAGAGAGCGCGGGTCTGCGCGGCGCTCATCTTCCGCTGTGCACTGCCGCTCCCGCACGCCTCCTCATCTTCCCTGCTCCCGGATCCGCCGGTTCTTCCGTGATCCGCACGCTCCGCAGCCGGATCCCCCCACAGCCCGGTTTTCCCGATTTCTGTGTTTCCAAACAGCGCCGCCCGCTCTGCCGCCAGAAACTCCGCGTACGGATACGGCCCGCCCGCACTCTCAGCGAGGGCGATCAGCGCCGCATACTGCCCCTCCATCTCCCCCAGTCTCTCAGCCAGCCGCAGCAGCGTCTCCTGTCTCCACTGCGCCTCGCAGAGCGCATCCTTGTCCGCAATCCTGTAATCCCCCGCGCGTTCGCGCAGCCACGCCTCCGGCCACGGATGACTCATCGCCCTGCGGTACAGATCGAGAATCAGCTCCTCCAGCCGCCCGTCTCCCAACCCCGGACAGAAATACCCGGTGCATGCCGCAAACTCCGGCGTATTCTCCGCATACGCCTCCTCGATCACCGCCCCCAGAATGTCCTTCTGCAGCAGTCCCGCCTCCATCTCGTCCGCCTGCCGGAACGAAGGATCGAGACCGATGTCCCCGAAATGGTTGCGCAGCAGAAACGTACAGAAACTGTCAATCGTCGTGATCTGGGCGCGGTGCAGCAGCGTCTCCTGCCGCTGCAGGTGCGCGTTCCCGGGATCGTCCAGCAGCCGCTTTCCGATCGCCGCCGCAATCCGCTCCCGCATCTGCGCCGCCGCCGCTCTCGTAAACGTCACAACAAGCAGCCTGTCAATATCGGCAGGCACTCCCCCTTCTCCGGGTTCCGTGATCAGACGCACGATCCTCTCGACGAGCACCGCCGTCTTGCCGCTCCCCGCCGCTGCGGAGACAAGCACGTTATGCCCCCGCGCCTCCAGCACCTTCTGCTGCTTCTGCGTAAACCGAATTCCCATACTTCCCTTTCTCAATGCACTTTGTGCTCTTTACGAAGTGCACTGTTTACAGGCGTTCCGCCTTCCCAGCGCACTTTGCGTTCTTCACAAAATTCGCTGTCCACAGTTCTCCGCATCCGCTTCCCCGAGGCGGCTTTGCCGCCTCGAATGCACTTTGTGCTTTCTACAAAGTGCGTTTTGTATATCCCGGCGTCTTTTTGTCGAATCCGCACACATCCCGGTACGGACAGTAGAGGCAGGCGCTTCTTCCATCCACAATGCTGGGAGAGGCCGTCACATTGCCGCGCAGGATCTCCTCTCCCAGCCGGCACATCGCCTCTCTGGCCGCCTCCTCCAGTTCCCTGTATTCTTCCTCGCTGATCGCCTTGGAGGATGAGGTGAGCGAGCCGTCCTTTTTCCATCCCACAGGAATGACATCGGAGGTATTCGTGTGTCCACGGTCGAGAAGTTCGAGCACCGCCTCGTCCGCATTGACCAGTCCGCGCGGGCGCAGCAGCCTACGCTGTGCCGCCCGCTGCGCCTCATCCTGCTCCTCCTCCGGTGCTGTCTGACCCGCCTGCCGCTTTTCCGGCACTGCCTGATTGTCCGGCTCCGCCTGATTCACCTGTTCTGTCCGCCCGCCCTCCGGCGGTGCGGTCTCCTCGGTCAGCGGATCGTCAAAACGATAGTAGAGCATGGCGGCAGGCACCGCCTTTTTCTCCGGGTGAAGCGCGTGCTCCATCTCCAGAGCCGCCGCCATATAAACCATCAGCTGCAGCTGCAGCCCCTGACGGATTCGCTCCGGTACGAGATCCCGGTACCCTGATTTATAATCAAGAATCTTCACATAAACGCTGTCCTGCGTCTCGCACAGATCGATCCTGTCAATCCGACCGTTCAGATAGAGCGCCGACTTCTCTGTCCCGTCCCGCAGCGAAAGCGGCAGAACAATCTCTCCCAGCGGTGCCTCCCTCGTCCCGAACGCCAGCTCATACGCCCCCGGCACAAACAGTCCTCTGGAGAGCTGGTACTGCAGCGTCTCCACACTGCGCGCCAGCACGCGCTTGATTCTCTCCACCGCCGCCGTACTGCGCGCCGTCGCATAGAGAAGCAGATCGGCGTAGGCCGCCGTGCTCTCCTCAACGACCTCCTCCGCCAGCTGCCGCCCCTGTTCTCTCGTGAAGTTCGCCCAGGTCAGTCCTCTCTCCCGGAGCTTACCCGCAAACTTATCGACACTCTCGTGCAGAACATTCCCCGCGTCCGTCGGCACGAACCGGTATTCCGGACGCTCCCGCAGGCGCATCCCGTACTGCAGGAACTGACGGCAGTAGCACTGCGCGCAGGTTTCCAGCCGGCTCACGCTGCCCCGCAGGTAGCGGCCGTAAAGCTTCTCCGCGGTCTGCGGGCGAAGCGTCTGCGGACGGTATCTGCGGAAAGCGGCCTCTGTCAGCACAGACAGCCTCCGCTCCATCTCTCCCGCCACGCTTCCGCCCGCTCCGCTCTCCCCGCCCGGAAGGACCGCGCCGAGTCCGTAAACCGTCAGGAACAGGCGGCGCTGTGCCTCGTCCCCGTCATAATATCCGTCCGCAAACTGCCGGAGGGAGTCCGCCAGAAACGGCAGACTGTCCCGAAGCGACCGCAGCCGGGAAGCCGCCGGCTCTCTCTCCGGCACCTCGATCTGCGTCTGCGGAAACATCCTTCGGATCATCGGAATCAGATAGGAGGGACGCTGCGTTCTGCCATCCGCCGATACCCTCGCATAGGAGAGAAAGAGACGTTCCGTGGGCTTCGTCATATTCAGATAGAGGGCAAGGCGCTGGGTATACATCTGCTGCCGCGGCGTCGGCGCCAGCTCCGTCCCGGAACCGGCCAGAAACTCCCTGTCGAGATCCGAGAGCAGCCCGCCCCCCGACGCACTCTTCGGAATATTTCCATCGTTGACGCCAAGCACAAAGAGCACCTTCACCTGCATCAGGCGCGTTCTCTCCATATCGCCCGCCACGAGTCTGTCCGCTTTCTGGGGCAGCGTCCCCACCCGGATTTCCCCGAATCCCGTTTCCATCAGCTCCATGAAATCCCGGGCGTTCATACGCTCTTCGGACAACAGCTCATAAATCTGATCGAGCAGTTCCATCACCTTGCGGTACAGCTGCCGGTATGCCCGCTCCCGCACCGGATCGCCCTCCCGCGCGAACTGCGACGCGCTCTCCTCCGTCTTGCTCTGCGCCTGCACGCCCAGCAGAAAAGCGTAGAGCGCCCGCACCCTCTCTCCGACCGTCACCTTGGCCGACACAGCAATCCGAAGAGGAGCAATCTCGCTCAGGAAGCGGACGCGCGCCTCTTCCACCTCCGTTTCAAATACCCTGTCCCATCGCTTTGCGCCGCGAATTCCATGTGCCAAGCAGTAATTCTCCAGCGCATCCGTCTCCTCCTGCGTCAGATCCGAGAGACCGCTGCGCAGGTAATGAAAGACTGACTCGTAGGAAAAATCCATCAGCACAATCTCAAGCGCGCTCCTGATCGCCTCCGTCAGAGGATTGCTCGATACGCCGCTCTTTCTGTCAATATAAACCGGAATCTCATAGCGCGCGCTCATCTTAAGGAGCGCGTCCGCATAGCTCTCCAGATCCCCTGCCACCGCCGCAAAATCCCGATAGCAGTATCCTTCCTCCTCCACAAGACGGCGAATCAGGATACACATCTGACGCGCCTCTTCCTCCGGATCGGACGCCTCATAGATACGGATGGCGCTCTCCTCTAAATCCGCGCCGCTCTCTCTGTTCTCTCCCCCGTAAACACCGTTCCGCGGTGCAAAGGCCGCGTCCTGCGCGCCGTGCTCTTCTCGGTACGGCCGCAGCGGATACCGGAACAAGTGCGCCTCCAGATGCGCCAGCTCCGGATTCTCCCGGAACCTCACCGGACACGCAACCGTGGTTCTGCCGAACTGCTCCGTCACAGTGGTCTCCGAACTTCCGCCCAAACGCTCCTCCGCACCCGCGCCCGAATTTCTACCCGGACGCTCCGCCACAGCCGCATCCGAACTTCCGCCCGAGCGCTCCACCTCCGCCACGCCCGCAGCTCCGCCGCCGCTCCGCTGCGCTTCTCCGCCGCTCAGGTACAGATCCCGCTCATGAATCACGCCCGCCTCCTGCGCCAGCCTCGACAGATCCCGCACTGTCTTTCTGGCCGCGTAGAAGAGGCTCTCCTGCGCCCCGGCGTCGCCTGTTTCCATCACCTGCCGGACGGGAAGCCCTCCATCCTGTGAAATCGTCAGACTCACGCTCACCTGCGCCGCCCTCTGCATCAGTGCGCACAGCACACGGTTCTGCACCGGTGTAAATCCGGTGAATCCATCGACTACAATCACACTGTCCCGCAGCAGTCCGGACTGCGGAACGGCCAATGCCAGCAGATCCAGCGTCTCCTCCGATGTCACGAACCGCTCCCGCTCATAGTCCAGAAATGCCTCATAGAGCGTGCGCAGATCGCGCAGCCGTGCCTGCAGCGCCCCCTGTCCCGCCGCGTATTCAATCAGCCCGTCCAGTTCCCGCAGTCCCACGCCGTACTGCATGAACTCGGACAGGGCAGACTTGACCT
Organism: Eubacteriales bacterium; assembly: GCA_030524225.1. Taxonomy (GTDB): domain Bacteria; phylum Bacillota; class Clostridia; order Lachnospirales; family Lachnospiraceae; genus CAG-791. The sequence continues at coordinate 28,719 of JAUNGV010000012.1, read as the reverse complement.
CGGCGATATAACCGCTCTTGTGCAGATTCCCTCCGATCACCGGGAGCGATTTCCTGATTGTCCCCGCGATCCGGCGCAGCACAAGCGTTTTGCCCATATCATTTAAGACCGGCCGCTCCTGCATGCCGATCTCCTCAAAAATCCGGTGCGCCAGCCGGCCGAAGCTCAGCACATCGATGTTCATGATCCCATGCGACGGGTGAGCCGCCACCAGCTCCTTCTGCACCTGCATAGAGTACTGATCCGGCACCACATAGAAGAAGTGAACCGGTTTCAGAAGCGATTTTTCCGCCTGCTCTATGATTTCCCTGTATAAAAAATAACTCTTCCCGGCGCCCGAAGCGCCGAACACAAATCGATATCCCATACTGGATATTGTAACAGATTCGGGCGATAAAAACACCGCCGCTTCTCCCGCGTCTCTGGATTATCTCTCTGCCGTCCCGCTGGAGTTCATCTGTACCCTGTCTTAAATATATCTCTCTTCCTTAAATTCCCGCAGGATTTTCAAAGAACTGCTCGTCCCGATCCTTTCCGCCCCAGCATCGATCATCGCCGCACAGGTTTTCCAGTCCCGGATACCACCAGCCGCCTTTACCTTGACTGCGTTTCCCACGGTTTCCTTCATCAGACGCACATCCTCCGCTTTCGCACCTGATGTCCCGAATCCCGTACTCGTCTTAATAAAGTCCGGTCTGACCTCTCCGGCAATCGCTGTCGCTCTCTGAATCTCTTCCTTCGTCAGATAACAGTTCTCAAAAATCACCTTGCAGATCGCGCTGCCCTCCCGGCATACCCGGACCATCTCCTCCATTTCTTCCCGGATATAGGCGTCGTCTCCATCCTTGAGTCTCCCAATCTGGATCACATAATCAATTTCCTGCGCTCCGTCCGCAATGGCCTGCCGTGCCTCCGCAGCCTTCTGCGCAATCGTATTCTGTCCCAGCGGAAACGAAATCGCCGCTCCGACCCGCACACCGCTTCCGCGCAGCAGTTCCCGACACAGGGCCACAGGCGCAGGATTGACCGCCACCATAGCCGCATGAATCTGCGCCGCCTCCCCGCATAGAGTTTCAAAATCCTGCCGGGACGCGAACGCCTTCAGGTTTGTGTGATCCAGCATACCGGCCAGCTGTTCTTTCGTTATTTCAGCACTGTTCATCACAGCCTCCTTTATCAACCGGTTGTCCCGGTCTTTTCTCCCATCCATCCACATTTCTGAAAAATCCACGTCACCAGCATGACGACCAGCACGCCGTAAAACGTCGAAACAAAACGGAACACCGCGTAGTAGATACGCGCGTTGCCGCTTAATGTGCACGTCACCAGAATAAACGTCACGCCTCCAATGCGGGCATTGATGTACGGCACTTTACAGAGTTTACAGAAATAGAGCGTCGCCGCGATTCCCAGCCCAATCATCGCGCACAGAACCCATTCATTTCCAATCATCTCATCGAGCAGAATCACTGCGATTCCCACCAATCCGCCGACTGCTGTGATGATCAGGCGGTTGCTGCCCGCCCGTCTGCTGACGAACACCGATTCCTGACAGCAGAGCATACAGCAGATCGCTGCCGTCATCTTCTGAATGATCTCCAGACGCATCTCTCCCACCGGGAATTTCAGTCCCAGATGATTCAGTATCGTCGCGCTCAGCACGCACAGCAGGACAGAAACCGCCATACGCAGATCCAGCCCTGTGAGAGACGCCTTCTGCACCTCCATCGTCTTCTTTTCCATACGTTAACCTCTCTCGCCGCAGTTTATCTGCGGCGCTGCGATCAGAAATTCGCGCAGGCGATTTCTGATCTGCAATCCCGAAACGCCTGCGTTTCGCGTGTGTCAGAAAGGCCATCAGGCATTTCTGACGCGCGTAGCCTCCCTCGCCGCAGTTTATCCGCGGCGCTGCGATCAGAAATTCGCGCAGGCGATTTCTGCTATAGTTTACTCTGTTCGGTACCTGCAGTTCTTTTCCTGCCGGTACAGAAGTGCGGCGAATCCTGCCGCTGCCAGATACGCCGCCGCGCCCGTCCACGCATAAGCGCCGCCGCGGTTTATCACACAGTAAACCACCTGCATCGCCGCCGTGAGCAGGAGAACGAATGACACCGCCGCCGCTGCGTTTGTCATCGGCAGAACAGCCCGTTTGTACTTGGACACCGTCATTCTTCTTCCGGAGACGATGTAAGAACACACCACGGTAAAGAGCCAGAGATACAGCAGAGCCGCAACCGCCTGCGCCAGCACAGTGTATGCGGCGGTATTTCCCGCATAGGACGGCCACGCCGCTGCGGCAAAGCACAGAAAAGAGGCCAGATACAGCAGCAGACAGAGCACTTTTCGACGCAGCCAGACATGATCGGATCCCTCCTGCACATAGTACGATCCGCGGTAAATCCTCTCAATCCGGACGCCGCGTCCGTTCCCGCGTGGCACCGCCACCTCCTCATATCCCTCAAAAAAATTCCGGTAGGCTCTGCTCCCGCGAAATGCTCCTGCCTCCGCGCTTCCCAGACGCCTTCTCTCCTCCACTCTCTCCCGCAAAGTCATGATTTCCTCCTTATCTGCGCGCCGCGATCAGAACTCCCTGCAGACTCTGATTCTCAATCCCGAAGCACTCGCGGGGCATTATCCCAGTTCCTGCGCTCTGCAGCAGGAAACGAAATGGCCCGACGTCACTTCCCGCAGCTGCTGCGGCTCCCGGCACGCCTGTGTCGCATACGGACATCTCGCTGCAAAACGGCAGCCCGGCGCAGGATTGATCGGCGAGGTGATCTCACCCTTCAACTGTACACGCTCCATCGGACGGTCGATATCCGTCGAGGGAATTGCCGAGAGAAGTGCTCTCGTATACGGGTGCATCGTCCGCTCGAACAGTTCCTCCGTCGGCGCCTTCTCCACCATCTGCCCCAGATACATCACGCAGATGTGATTGGAAATATGACGCACCACCGAGAGGTCATGTGTGACGAACATATACGCTATGTCCGTCTTTTCCTGCAGATCCATAAGCAGGTTCAGCACCTGTGCCTGAATTGAGACGTCCAGTGCGGAGACCGGCTCATCGCAGACAATGAACTTCGGATTTAATGCCAGCGCACGCGCGATTCCCACTCTCTGCCTGCGGCCGCCGTCCAGTTCATGAGGATATGCCTGCCGCAGCCGCTCGTCGATACCGACCAGTTCCATCAGACGGTTCGCCTCATCCTGCAGCTCTCCCTTGCCCTTAAAACGCCCGGAATTCTTCAGCGGCTCCATGATTGTCGATTCGATGCGCAGGCGCGGATTCAGGCTCGAATACGGATCCTGAAACACGATCTGCATTTTCTCTCTGACGTCCCTGAGCTTTTTGCCGCTCACATGGGTAATATCCTCTCCGTCCAGCCGGATCGTCCCCTCTGTCGCTTCCTGCAGGCGGATGATCGTGCGCCCGAGCGTACTCTTGCCACAGCCGGACTCTCCCACAACGCCCAGCGTCTCCCCCTTCTCAATCGCGAAGGAAACACCGTCCACCGCATGGTTTATGCCTGCGGGAACCTTAAAATATTTTTTCAGATCCTGTACTTCCAACAGTGCCATAGCAGCGTCCCCCTTCTAGTTCAGATGTATGCACCGGCAGTAATGCCCCGGCGCGACCTCTGCATTCTCAATTTCACCCTGCCTGCAGGCCTCCGTCGCCTTCGGGCAGCGCGGCGCAAACGCGCATCCCTTCGGCAGATTTGTCGGATCCGGCGGGAATCCCAGAATCGGCGTCAGCCTCCTCTGCCCCTTCGTCATGCTCGGCAGCGATCCGAACAGACCATGCGTGTACGGATGGCGGGGATTTTGGAACAGTTCTCTTTTGTCCGCGTATTCGATGATCTGCCCGGCGTACACAACCGCCACATAATCGCTCGTCTGCGCCACCACGCCCAGATCATGCGTAATCAGGATCATCGACGTGTTGTACTTCTTCCGCAGATCCCGGATCAGATCGAGCACCTGCGCCTGAATCGTCACGTCAAGGGCTGTCGTCGGCTCATCGGCCAGAAGGAGCGTCGGATTACATGCCAGCGCCATCGCGATCACAACGCGCTGCTTCATGCCGCCGGAGAATTCAAACGGGTACTCCTGTGCTCTTGCCCCCGGAATTCCGACAAGCTCCAGCATCTCCTGCGCCCGCTTCTGTGCCTCCTCCTTCGTCATGTCGTTGTGAAGGAGAAGCCCTTCCACGATCTGCTCTCCGACGGTCTGCAGCGGATTGAGCGCCGTCATCGGATCCTGGAAAATCATGGCGATCTTGCCGCCGCGGATGTCCCGCATCTCGGCCTCCGAGAGTCCCGTCAGCTCCTGCCCGTCCAGCCAGACCTTGCCGCCGAGCATCTTCGCCGGAGGATCCGGCAGAATCCGCAGAATCGATTTTGCTATTGTCGTCTTGCCGGCGCCGGTCTCTCCGACGAGCGCCAGCGTCTCTCCCTTTTTCATGGAAAAGGAAACCTTATTGACCGCCTGTACCGTTTTCTTTCCGGACGTATAGATCACTTCCAGATCTTCGACCTGTAAATAGCTGTTTGTTGCTTTTGACATTCTTACCTCCTCGCCGCAGCTTTCCTGCGATCCCTCCTACTTTCTGAGCTTCGGATCCATCGCATCCCGCAGGCCGTCTCCGATCAGATTGATCGCAAGAACCGTCAGGGCAATGACGATACCCGGAAACATAATCAGATACGGATACGTCAGAATATGCGCGCGGGCATCCGCCAGCATCGCGCCCCATTCCGGTGTCGGCGGCTGCACGCCCAGCCCGATAAAGGAAAGAGAGGCCGCCATCGTGATATTCATGCCGATTCCCATCGTCGCATCGACAATGACCGGAGAGATGACGTTCGGAAACAGGTGACGGAACATAATACTGAGTTTGGAACAGTTGATCGACTCCGCCGCCTCCAGATATTCCCGGGAGCGCTCGGAGAGGATCTGTCCCCGAATCAGACGCACACCTGTCGGAACATTGCCCACCGCCAGGGCGATGACCGTGTTCACAAAGCCGGAACCCAGTGTCGCAGAAATCAGAATACAGAGCAGCATACCCGGAATGGAGCTCCAGATATCCATAAAGCGCATAATCAGCGTCTCTGTCCTCTTGCCGAAGTATCCGGCAACGCTCCCGATCACCGCGCCCACACCGGAGCCCACAAAGGCCGCGCAGATACCGAGTGCCAGAGAGTAGCGCCCGCCGTAGAGTATCCGGCTGAACAGATCGCGTCCCATACCGTCCGTACCGAAGATATGCTCCCTGCTGGGTCCCTTGTACATATTGGCCAGATCCATATCATTGACGCCGTACGGAGCAAAGACCGGAGCGAACACGCACAGAATCACAATAACAGCCAGAATAATCACGCCGACCCGCGCCCCGGGATTCGCCCAGATCCGCTGGCAGGATTCCGTAAAAAGGGACGTCTTTTTATTCTGTAAGGTTATGGTATTTCTCTTCATGATTTCTTCCCCTTTCTGCGGTTTCCGGAATACTGAGCCTTGATTCTGGGATCTACAAACGCATAAGCCAGATCGACGAGCAGCATGGACAGCGCCGTGAAGAAAGCGAAGAACACCACGCAGATCCTCACCACCGGATAATCGCGCATATTGATGGAAGTCAGCAGATACAGTCCAACACCCGGAATGGAAAAGACGCTCTCGATCACGGGCGCACCGGCCACAATCTTGGAAAATCCGTTTCCGATCGAGGTGATGATCGGCATCAGGGCATTCGGCAGCATATGACGGTAGACCACCTTGTTCTCCGCCTGCCCCTTTGCTCTCGCCGTTGTGATGTAATCTTCACGGAATACGCCGAGCATGGAAGCTCTCGTCTGCCGCGCGTTGACGGCAATTCCACCGAGCGCCGCGCAGATGATCGGCATAATATAGTACTGCGGGCCTCCGACGCCGTACGCCGGCAGGATGTTCAGCTTCGCCGAGAACAACAGAATCATCATCAGCGCCACCCAGAAATCAGGACAGGAGATGAACACCATCGCGATTCCCATAATCATGGAATCCTGCCATTTGCCCTCGTGCGTCGCCGCAAAAATGCCCATCAGCAGACCCAGCGTCAGATTCAGTACCATGGCCGCCAGACCGATGATAATCGTGCGGGGCAGACGCACCACCAGTTCATCCAGCACCGGCTTGCCGTACACCCATGAGTCCCCGAAATCAAAGCGCACGAACGTCTGATAGAGGAAATCCCCCAGCTGCGCCAGATACGACTTGTCCAGACCCAGTATGTGGCGCATATTTTCAATATCCTCCGCCGTGGCACTGCCGCCGGCGAGAATCACCGCCGGATCGCCCGGCGTAAAATACAGAATCGTAAAGATGATAAAGGACGCGCCAAAAATAATGACTATCATCCATAACAATCGGTTGATGATGTATTTGGCCATAGCAATACCTTTCCTTTGAGAGAGAATGCACCGGCCGCGCTGCGGCGGCGGCACCTCTCCTGTTGCAGAAACACCGCGGCACAGAGGCGGTATGTCTGCCTGACTGTCCGCGGTGTTTCCCTCATCGTTTCATAAATTTAGTCGAGATAGTAGTCGCAGGCGCCCGGACGAAGGAATTCGTGCTCTCTGTAAACAAGAGTCGCAAACGCGTCGCTGTACACGCCCGTCATTCTCGGGGAACCGATCGCATAGTAATATCCGTTGTCGAGCAGCATCTGATGCAGCTGCGCCATATTCTCCGTCGTGTGGCCGTCTACCGTGGAGCAGTTCAGGAAGAAAGTCTGGAACTCCTCGTCGTGCAGTCCCGCCAGATTCAGGCCGGTGCCGAACTCCTCATAGTTCATCGCGCGGTTGAACTCGCCGATCTGAGAACCGCCGCCGAGATCCTTGATCAGAAGGTCAAAGTTTGCCGGATCTCTCATATCCGTATCAACCAGATTCCCCTCCTCCGCGTTGATCTCCACATTGATGCCGATCTGCAGCAGGAGTGTCTGCACCATCTGCGCCATCGTCTTGGAGAGGTCACTCGAAGGGCACAGGAGCACGAGACTCTCTCCGTTGTAATCAGTCTGCGCCAGATATTCCTTGGCTTTTTCCACATCGTAGACCGCCATGTAATTGCCTTCCTGGCTCTCCCACGCCGTATCGTAATCAGCAAAGAACGGGGTGCCGAACGCCTTTGCCGGTTCAAGCGTACCTGTCGCTTGCGCGATCGCTTCATTATTTAACGCGTAGAATACCGCTTTGCGAAAATTCTCGTCAGCGAGAAATCCCTCCGAGCAGTCCGGGAACAGGCACTGCAGGCCGGAACCCTGTGTAGAGAATACCGCGTGTCCATCAGCGTACTGTCCGCCTTCCTGGAAATCCGCCAGACTCTCGTTCGGCACATATTCGGAGTACTGCACTGTGTCGGTTCCCAGCGCGATCACATGCTGCGAGCCCTCGGAGATGATATCGTACTCCACGGTCTGCACGTTCGCCTGATGATCCGGGTCACGGTTCTCGTCGCTCTGCCAGTAATTGTCGTTCGCCTCCATCACGATCTTTGCGCCCGGCGTGTACTCTGTCACCACATAGGGGCCGGTGCCGACCGGCTGGGAAGCCATCGTGTTGCCGCCATCCTCATACGCCTTCTGCGAGACGATATTGACGCGGCAGAGCGGCCACTCCAGTTCTCCGACAGAATCAATCTCCTTGCTCCATGTAAAAGTCAGGGTGTAATCATCTTTGGCCTCGATGCTGACAAAACTGTTAAACTTCGCCGCTTTTCCTGAATCAATCAGCAGATTGTAAGAGAACACCACATCGTCCGCCGTGATCGGGTTACCCTCGGAATCCTTGATATTGTCCCACAGTTCCACTTCCCAGTGCGTCGCGTCGACCTCGGTATAGCTCTTGGCCAGAATCGGTACATACTCACCGTCGCGGAAATCAAACAGTGTTTCGTAATAGTTATGCATCGTATACAATGCCGCTGTGTCGCCGTATCCTGTCGGCCCCAGATCCGACGGATCGCTCGAGAGCGCTACAGTGATTTTGTCGTATCTCTCCCCGCTGCCGGATGCCGTCTTGCGGCTCGTATCCGCCTCCGGCGGAGCCTGCGTCGCCGCTTCCTGCGCTGCCGTCTCTGCGGTCGCAGCCCCCGTGGCGTCCGCCGTCCCTGTCGAAGTGCCGCCTCCGCAGGCGCTCAGCAGTCCCGCTGTCAGAGAGGCCGCCAGAACCAGCCCCAACCCTTTTCTGATCTTGTGTAACTTCATACCTTCCTCCTTCTGCCGCATACCGTCTGCGACACCGCGCTGTAACACGCTCCCCATCTTGTTTCCTGTTGCCTTCACTTTATCCGCGCGCTTTGTCTGCTGCTCCTGCGCACTTTTGATACGGGTATCCGGTCCGGACATGAACAGCCTTTATGTTTTCCAGTACACACATTCCTATCTGCTGCCGGATACACGTGTATCAACCTCCGCTATAAAAATCGCGACGCAATCCACTGACTCACGTAATCAAAGCAGACCTTTGCCGTATCGCCGAATTCTCCCGGGTACCGCTCCGCCTCCGTGGCCGGTGTGAAATTATGTCCCGCTCCCTCCACGAACGCCAGAGTCTTATCCGACGTCCTCCCGGCATGGCGGTAAATATGCTCCGCCGCGATGTACTCATAGCTGCCTGTCATTCCCATCATCAGCATCGGCGCCGAAATTCCCTCGACATTGCCAACCGTCACACAGTAACTCGATCCCCACTCAATGCCATGCAGCTCCGAAGCATCGTAGGCATAGAGATCCGGATTCACCCGTACCGCAGAGGATTTTAAAAACGTTTTCACTGTTGTGGTCAGCGCGCCGAAGCCGTACTCCCCGGCCGAATCCGCGCCCGGCCGGAAAATCCTGCGGCACGGCACGATCTCTCTCGTCACACTGCCGTCCTGATGCAGCAGATTCCACTCCTCTTTCGTGCGGGAGAAGAATCCCGTCATCTGCGGAAACAGCTTGTTGTTCGGCGCGAACTGCGTCCCGCCCGGAATCACCAGTGGTTCGTCGTCCATGAACTGACCCGCATTGTGATTGATGATCTCCACTCTCTCCTGACAGTAATCGATCAGCCGGTTCATGCGCTCTGCCTGCGCTCTCAGGAATCGCGAAATAAATTCCCCACTGTAGGAACATCCTTCTTCGTGATACCCGTTTGCCGGATTAAAGAGGTTGAGCGACGGATCTCTCTTCATCCCCGTCTCCTCGTCCACAATCGCCGGATCAAGGGAGACCAGACTCATCACCCCGTTGCCGAAATTGGAATCGAGAAGCATTACGCCGTCTGCCGGTGTAAGAGCGCCAATGTCGTCAAGGGCGATGATTCTCTCAGGATTCTGGAACACCGCGTTGCCATTTTCCGCCGCACTCTGATAAGCACTCATCAGCGTCGCTCCTCCGCTGTGCCCCAGCAGCAGGACTTTGTCCACTCCCGGACAGCTGCGCAGGAAATCAGCCACCATCCCCACCTCCTGCATCTTCCGATCCAACGGATTCGAGGATTTGCTCACATGCGCCGCTGCGACACGGTAACCGCGCTTTGCCAGCTCTATCGCCGGCAGGAACTCGATGTAATCATCGTCCGAATGCATCAGCACCACGCCGATCCTGCTCCGATCCCCCGGATGCAGCGGTTCATACAGCATACACGGCACAATAGCCGGAAGCTCTCCCAACTTGTTGTACGTCCTGCGAATTTCACAATACTTCTCCATATCATTCTCCATTCCGAAGCGTCCCCCGCCGCGGGCAGACACAGTATTCCGATTAGAATCTGCCTGTCACAAAATTTTTGATTTTGCGTTGTGATGGAAGGCGCTCCTGTATAAAATCGCTAATCTGATATTTCACCCTGTCAGAAAAAAGACAGATACGAGGCCCCCTTCTGCACCGCTCCCTCTCCGGCCTGTGTGAGAAGGCCGTCCTCTCCGATCCGCCACGGGATAATCTCTCCGCTGACCAGACAGGTCGTGATGAGAAACTTTCCATTGGGAGAAATCCCCATCCCTCTCGGCCAGATTCCCTTCACCGGCACATTGGCGATCCGTCTGAGCGAGCCGTTCTCTCCATCCACCGCCAGTACGCCGATCTGATCCACTGCATTCAGAAGCGTGTAGAGATACTTTCCATCCGGCGTAATCGCAAATCCCTGCTGTTCCAGCCGTCTGTCCGGATCTGCCGCATGCCCGGGTTCCAGCGCATCTTCCGTCGCAATCTTTACCAGCCTGCCGTTTGCTTCGTACCGGAAAGATGACACATACATTTTTCCATCACAGGATGCCTCGTGATTGACAAACAGAAACGGTTTATCCGGATGGAAGACCACATACCTCGGATGCGCTCCCTCTCTGTCCGTCAGCGCCTGATCCAACAGACGCAGCCGATGCCGTTTCCTGTCGATCGTATACATCCGCAGCATCCCGGTTCCTTTGTCCGCCACGGCAATCAGCTCTCCCGATGGGGAGAACACACAGCAGTGCGGGTGCGCTTCTCCTGTTTCTCCGAGCTGCGCCGCGTGGTCGATATTATCCAGCAGACAGTCCGGGATCCCCTCTTCGTTCAAATGCCAGAGCTGTACATCTGCCTCGGCGTTCTCCACCACGGACTCGATCATTCCATCAGTCGCTCTGCGGTGCCGGATCGTCCTCTTGGTGATCGAATGATGCGCCGCGACGAGATATTGCCCGGTCGGATCCAGTTCCACATAAGCGGGATTCGGACATTCCGTGAAGACCGCCGCGCTCCGTCTCGCATCCCCGTTTGCCGGGTTCAGCTCATAAACGAAAATCCTCCCGCCTGACGGAGCCTCTCTTCCCGTCTGCACCACCTCGTTGCACAGGTACATCCGATTCACACCGGCGACCACGCACGAGCAATTCACGGAATCCTTCTGATCCAGCTGTTTCAGAAATACAATCTCCCCTGTCTCCTCGTCAAAGCGATACACGCTCAGACCGGGTGTTCCGCCATGCTCCTTCCATGAGCTCACATACATATAATGTTCTCTGTTCATGCCCTGCCCCCTTCGTTGGTACACTGTCATTTTATCGGCCGCCCACTGAATCAGCAAACCGGATTCCGTCAAAACACTTGCACTTTGTGCAAGAAACAGCTGTGTGTTTGTGCATTTTGTATATATTCGAATTGTTCTATCATGAAATATGCTGTCATCCTCCCGCTTTGTGCGGGAACTCTTGCAAAAAAAGGGAGCATTGGCAACAAAAAAAACACCCCCACTCCCACGATTTACATGGGCTTGAGGGTGTATCAGTACTATCAAATTTTTATACTGCTTTTTCTGCAGGTTCCAATAACCGGACTGCTTCTACCAGATAACCAAATGCTTCTGCATTTCGTTTTTTCATATAAGACAGTTTCCTATAACTGCTTTTGCTGATGCTTGCCTCCAGATATTTTTCCGGATGTTCAATCTTTTTGAAGATACGGTCGGTCAGGAGACAGGCCGCCAAATACATTACCTTGCATGCCTGTTCCGCTGCAAATTCTCCACTGTAATTATCCATTAAAACATGGCTTTCCACTGAATGAATTCCCTTTATATATTCTTTATAGTCTTCCGCTCCCATGGTCCCCCGTCCAATAATACTGACACAAGCTGTGATGGTATCCTTCAAAACATCAGCACGGGTAATTTCCAGACCTCTGTATGCCAGTTCCTCCGCCACAGTATTGTCATAACTACGCTCTACAACACTCTGATCAACAAGTTCATCGATTAAGACCGCAACATCAAATAACTGTTTCACAATCTCCATGGACTTTCCTTTTCCTATGGGAATCCCGGTTGTATGTGGTGCAAATGCGGTCAATTTATCACCCAGAATGCTTTCCAGACTGGGCACCCTGACAATGACTGCCGGATCCTCCGTCTGGAGCAGCTCATTGCAGATCTCTTTCTGAATTACTTCTGCATAAGGAATTTCTGCAAACAGGACGTCCAACAGGATATAAAATTCTTTCTCCTGTAACGGAGAGAAATACATAAATTTAAAATGTCGTTTCTCGATATTGTTTTTTCCCTTTCGGACTTGTTCCTCACAGGAATGAAAAGGAAAAATCTCTGCAGCTTTATGAATGTAAAATTCAATGTCAGTTCCGGGCGGAACAATAATATCAATATCGGTAGATAGCCGCATCGGCCGCTCCAACAATAACATTAAACTGGTTCCACCTTTAAATATAAAAGGGAGTTCTGTCTGTTGCAGAGATTCCAGAAGGCCAAAAGCATAGACCACCCGTTCTAAAAGAGCAGGATCTTTTTTGTGCTTTTTTTGAAGACTCTGTATGTTCTCAAGAATAAAATTTTCTTTCTTCAACACCTTAGATTCTCCCCTTTCTGTGTTTTCCGCTATTTCATCCTCTTGATATTATCTTCATGAAACTCCCTTGGTGATCAACTGTACCGATGTTTCCTTGTATATCAAATCGAGCATTTCCCGTTCAACATCCCGCCGCCTGGCATACCGGAACATTTTGCGCTCATCAATATAATATTTTGAAAAAGCATCTTCTAAAATAGTCGGATATTCCGCCCGCTGGATCAATTGCCCCGTTAATTTCCGGGAAAAAAGATCAACCAGAATTTTTTCGAGACATGCGCTGTGACTGTTCTGCATAGCTTTAGGAGCCTGTGAAATCAATCTTAATATGACGATCGTATTATCAGAAATTTTGTATTGATGAAAAGTATCAACTGATGGGCAGAGCAATACTCCGGGATAATTTTTTTTCAGAAGCTCAAAAACAGTCTCCTCCAACATGCTTTCGACTTCTATAAACAAAACATTGTGGGCAATTTGATGATTTACAAATTCATTCATCTGAATAAATTCCCATGTTTGAAAATTGATCCGCGGATATTCTTCCTGAATCTGTTGTTCTATCTGTTTCATTTCAATAGAAGCGTTGTAATTATAAGGTCTTTTCACGATAGAGTCACTGACAACCTGAAACAGATTCCTTCCCAATTTGATAATTTCTTTCTGCGCCTGTAATTTATTAAGCAGCCAGTAGATGGAACGCTCGCTGTACTGAGGATTGTCTTCCCTAATCCAATTCGAAAAATCTGTCTTGGTAAATGTCAGGCCCGGTGTTAATAAATCATCGATCTGATTCATTCGCATTGCTATCACATCCTTATGTCAGTATTGCATTTTTGTCAAAAATTTATATTTTTGGTAAAACTGCAATACAAGTATATGAGATACCAATCCTTCCGTCAACCTTATCTTCCGTATATTCCGCCTTCTCTTTTTGACAATTCCACCGCAATATATGGTATAATGTCGTATCTGCGAACCAAGCAAAAAATAGTCTGACTCTTATAGAATAACAGGAGACGCCGCATAGCGGCAGACGCAGCCTGCGCCCTGTGCTGCTCTGTTCTATTGCGCTGTGTGCTCCGGAATGGGGATTATATCGTGGAAATTGATTATTGCAACGAATTTCTTGTGTTGTCCGAACTCAAAAATCTCTCCGACGCCGCCGAGGAGCTCTCGGTATCAGAGTCCTCCCTTTCCCGCCACATCAAGGCGCTGGAGGATGAACTCGGCTGCAGTCTCTTCGACCGCACCTCCCGCAGCCTGAAAATAAGCCGATACGGCCGTCTCTTTCTGCCCTACGCCAGAGAGATTGTCTCTCTGCGCCAAAAATGTCTGAAAGAACTGAGCGTCTCCGCTTCCAGAGAAAAGGCCACGATTCCCGTCGTCTCCAATTACTATATCGGCGATATTCTCGCCGGTTTCCTGAAAGAAAATCCCGGTGTGATCATCAACGAACTGGACAGCCCCAACGACAACGAGACCATTAAAAACCGTCTGCGGAGAAAGGACTGTCTCTTCGCTTTCATGATTAATCTGGAAGATCCCGGCCGGGAATTTGAATCCTTTCCCTTCGCCGCCGACTACCATGTCGCCGTGGTGCCGGAGTCCCACCCGCTCTGCGAGCGCGGCAGCGTCCGTCTCTCAGATCTGGCCGGGGAACATTTCGTATCGTTCAAGGCCAATTCCTATTCGGATATGCAGTTCAAAGAACTCTGCCGCCGCTCCGGTTTCGATCCGATGATCTCCGTTACCGGCGATATCGGCAGCTCCCTCGTTCCCTTCGTCCGGCAGGGACTCGGCATCGCCATTCTGCGCAAAAACGTTCTCTCCATGGTCGGCGCCAATCTGAACGGCGTCAGGCTCATCGATCTCGATCCGCCCGCCCGGTTTATCATCTCGCTCGTGTACCGGCGCGGCGCGGTCCTCCCGCCGCAGGCACAGCAGTTCCTCAACTACTGCCACAGCCACCGCAAACTGCAGGATAACGAGGCGAACTGACTCCTGACCGCTTTACGCCGCTGACCACTTTGTTTTGCTGTCCGCACTGGCTGCCAGCTTTTCATCATCCCCCGAAAGGAGTTACACATGCCTGCTTCCCTCATTCTGCCCCCTGTCAACGCCGATCCCCTCTCGCTCCTGCCGCAGATCCGGACCTTCGCCCTCGACATGGACGGCACCGTCTATCTCGGGGAGCGCTGGATCGACGGCGCGCGCGACTTTCTTGACCGCATTGCGGCCAGCGGACGCCGCTATCTCTTTCTGACCAACAATTCCTCCAAAAATCCCGGCGTCTACGTGGAGAAACTCGCGCGCATGGGGCTGCCTGTCACAGAGCGGCAGATCATCACCTCCGGACAGGCGACGATCTGGTATTTAAAACGCTATTTTCCCGGCCGAAAAGTCTTTCTTCTCGGCAACGAACTGCTGCGGCAGGAATTTGACGAGGCCGGAATCCCCCTCGAGGACGAGCACCCGGACGTCGTGGTCGTCGGCTTTGACACCACGCTCACCTATGCCAAACTGTGTAAAGTCTGCGATTTCGTCCGCGCAGGACTCCCTTACCTCTCAACACATCCCGACTACAACTGCCCGACCGAGACGGGCTTTGTCCCGGATGCTGGTGCGATTCACGCCTTTATCCACGCCTCTGCGTTCCGCTATCCCGACCGCGTAATCGGCAAGCCGAATACGGACATTACGGACTACCTCCTCGAGCGGCTGCGTGAACAGGATTCCGCTGCGGCTGACAATACTGACACCCTCCGGACTCCACACGCTCCGACAGGCAATACTGATGTGCTCCGGACTCCATACGCTCCGGCAGGCAATGCCGCCGCGCACGCCAAAAGCGCCCCGGCCCTGCCGGAGCGCTCCTCCATCGCCATGGTAGGCGACCGTCTCTATACCGATATTGCCGCCGGTCGAAACGGCGGTCTGCGCACCATCCTCGTGCTGAGCGGGGAGGCCACGTTGGAGGACGCCGCAGTTTCCGACGTCACGCCCGATCTGATCTATTCCTCTGTCGCAGAAATTCCTCTCTAAAATCCGGAGATTCCTCTGTCAGACAACACGCCCGCACATCCGCCGTGTCCGTTGCGACAGAAGCTTCTTTCTGCCTATAACCATACAGAGGCTCCACCATCCGGCGGAGCCTCTGCTCTGTAATTTTCTCCCTATGATCCGCTTTCCACTTTCTCCAGCCGCAACTGCCACGCCTGATACTCCCCGGACATTGCCGGAACCGGAATCCCCGCTGTCATCAGCGCCGCGCCCGGATAGCACGCTCCACTTTCCCTGTCGCGGTACACCGCTTCTTTTTCCAGACCCTTCAGCCGGATATAAGCGGTCGTCGGATTGCCGTGGGTCTCGAGCGTGACGACGCTGACGAGGGCCTCCCTGCGATCCTCCGAGACGAAACTCCACGCCGCCGCTTCTCTCTCCTCAAACGGATTCGTGAGCCGGTAATACAGCCCTTCGTGAATCAGAGGACGCAGCTCCTTAAATTCCCGGATCTGCCGGCGAACCTCCTCCTTTTCCTCCCGGGTCATATCCGCCGGATTCAGTTCATAGCCGAAATTCCCCGCCATCGCGACGACGCCGCGGGTTTTCATCGGCACGATCCGCCCCGTCTGGTGATTCGGAACCGCCGAGACGTGGGATCCCACCGACGAAACCGGGAATCCGAAGGACGTCCCGTGCTGAATACGGATCCTCTCAATCGCATCCGTATTATCACTGCACCAGATCAGCGGCGTGTAGTAGAGCATACCGGCGTCGAACCGGCCGCCGCCTCCGCTGCACCCCTCGATCAGGAGCTTCGGGTATCTCGTCCGCAGACGCTCCAGCAGATCATACAGCCCCAGCACATAGCGGTAGAGCACCGCGCCCGGATTTGCCGTCCCGCCTCCCTGTGCGCTGTTCGCCGAATAAACGTCTGTGATACTGCGGTTCATATCCCATTTGATGTACTCGATCTGCGCGCTGTCAAGAACCCGGCACAGGCTCTCAAAGAGATAGTCCACCACCTCCCTGCGGGAGAGATCCAGAACCAGCTGGAAACGGCTGCGCACCGGCTTTCTGCCCGGAATCCGGTATGCCCAGTCAGGATGCTCCCGGTAAAGATCGCTGTCCTCGGATACCATCTCCGGCTCCACCCAGAGCCCGAATTCCAGTCCGCACTCATGAATTTTCTCCGAGAGTTCCCCCAGCGTGCAGCCCAGCTTCTTCTCATTGACAACCCAGTCCCCCAGTCCGGAGCTGTCGCTGCTGCGGTTGCCGAACCATCCGTCGTCCATCACCACCATATCCACGCCGAGCTGCGCCGCTTCCTCCGCGATATTACAGATGGTCTCCCCTGTAAAATCAAAGTATGCGGCCTCCCAGCTGTTGATCAGAACCGGTCTGGGCGTCTCCCTCTCCGGCTCACGGCACAGATTCTCACGGATTGCCCTGTGGAACCGGTGAGAGAGTGCCGCCAGTCCCTCCGCGCTGTAGGAGAGGATCACCTCCGGCCCGGTAAACGTCTCGCCGGGCGCAAGCGGATAGGCGAACGCCTCATCCTGGATGCCCATCAGCAGTCTGGTCTGGCCGTACTGATCCTTCTCTGCCTCCGCCCGGAATTCCCCGCTGTAGACAAAGGACATTCCCCAGCACTCTCCCGCGTCCTCATCCGCGCCGTGCCGCGCCAGAATGACAAAGGGACTGTACTGGTGGCTGGAGGTTCCTCTCCGGCTGCCGACACTGTAGGAGCCGTGCTCCACCCCGATTCTCTGCCAGTTTCTCTCCATCGCATGTCTGCCGTGGAACGTAATCAGATCGTACTCGCCCGGAACACAGTCCAGACACGCGCTGCCCGCCTTGCGCAGAACAATCGGCTGCTGTCCGGCGTTTTTGATCCGGACGGCTCTCGTGATAATATCCAGCTCCGGAAACACGCCGTAGAGGAGAGTGATCTGCAGACCGCTCGCGGTATCCTCCAGATCGATCTCCAGCGTTTCGGCTTCCTCTGCCTGTCCGTACATCGCCGGCAGACCCGGCAGAGAATATTTGCCCTCGCGGATATGATATCCGGCATAGCGCAGATCCGTGCTGACAGAACCGTCCGCGTTCTCCGCGATCAGCGCCGTACTCCGGTAATCCCCCTCTCCCCGGAACGGATATTCCTGAGGCAGTGCGTCCAGCGAATACGTTCTGTCCCCGCCCGCCTCGTAGGGATTGCCGGAGAATCCCCGGTCCGCATAGGTGATCAGATACTCCGCCGATCCCTCCATCCGGGGTCCGTAGTAGAGATGCAGCAGATAGCCGAGTCGATCCGCCTTCATCTGATACGTCGTGAACTTGGTGTGAAGGGTAAAAAGTCCGTTCTGTTCGTCGCAGCAAATTGTCATGTCAGTCATCCATACCCTTTCCGCCGCCCCGCGGCTCTGCAAATTTCAATCTACTTCCCTCCGGTCAGCGCGATACCCTCGATAAACTGTCTCTGGAACACCAGATACAGAATAACCATCGGCACCATCGCCAGAACCGAACCTGCCATCAGCACCGGATAATTCGTCGTGAACTGTCCGCGCAGTGTCGAGAGGCCGGCCGAAAGAGTCATCATGTTCAGATCCGTATTCGCAATCAGCGGCCACATCAGATCCCCGTAAGCAAAGACCGCGGTAAATACCGTCAGAGCCGCCATCGAGGATTTCGTCAGCGGCATCATCACCTTGATAAATGTCTGCCACTTATTGCAGCCGTCCAGATAGGCCGCCTCTCCCAGCTCGTCAGGGATTCCCATATACGCCTGCCGCAGGAAGAAGGTTCCGAACGCGCTGACAAGTCCCGGAAACACCAGCGCGAAGATCGTGTTCGTCAGTCCCATTTTTGCCAGCATCTGATACTGCGGAATGATGAAAATCTGTGTCGGCAGCATCATCTGTACAATCACGAGGGAGAAGAGAACGTTTTTCCCCTTAAAACGGCACTTTGCAAATGCGAACCCCGCCGCAGAGGAGAAGGCCACCGCGCAGATCACACGGAATACGATCAGCAGCAGCGTGTTGATATAGAGTCTGACAAACGGAAGCGAAACCAGCGCCTGACTGTAATTGCTCGTCAGCCACTGCTGCGGCAGGATCGTCGGCGGGATCTGTACGCTCTCTCCCGGCGACTTAAAGCTCGTCAGGAACATCCATAAAAAGGGAAAAATCATCAGCACCGCGCCCACTCCCAGCGCCAGATAAACCAGAGCGGTATTCCATCTGCGGCTCTGACTCTGCGAGCCGCCTTTTCCTGTTCTTTTCATACTTAATCTCCATTCCGGAGCGCCCCCCGCGACGGGCTCCGCAAATTTCAGATTTGCGTCTGCCATCAGCGAAATTTGTGACGCTCCTCCACAAATTCCGGATTAAAAAATAAGCTATCGGGCTTATTTTTTAATCTTTTCTCCCGACCGCAGCTCTTTGCGGTCCTGCGAGCAGAAATCCGCACAGGCGGTTTCTGCGTTATACCTCATAGTGAACCCACTTTTTCTGTCCCCAGAACTGGAACGCCGTGATCACACCGATCAGCAGCACTGTCCAGATTACGATCGCGGAGGCATATCCCCGGTTGCCTGCCACGAAGGATTCACGGTAGAACAGATACATCAGCGACTGCGCGCTCGTCAGCGCCGGATTCGACTGATCCACCATCATGTAGATCAGATCGTAGACCTTCACGGAGGCCATCAGCCGCATGACCAGTACCACGAACAGGGTGGGACTCACCATCGGCAATGTGATTTTGAAGAACTGCTGCACCTTCGTCGCCCCGTCCAGGCTGGCCGCCTCATAATAGCTCTTGGAAATGTTCTGCAGTCCTGACAGCAGCAGAATTGCGTCGTATCCCACCGCGCTCCAGATCGCAACCGCCGCGCAGGCCGGCAGAACGAGCGCCGGGTTCGTCAGCCAGTTCACATGAGCTCCCAGAATCTGGTTGATGATGCCGTACTCCGCATTGAAAATCCACTTCCATACCATTGCGATCGCCGCCGGTGCCACAACCATCGGCAGGAAGTAAATCGCCCGGAACGCGCCTTTGCCCTTGATTTTGGCATTGAGCAGCACCGCGGTCAGCAGTGCGAGGAACACGCCCAGAGGCACTGTCAGGATACAGAAGTAAATCGAATTCCACGTCGCCTTCCAGAATTCCTGACTCGAAAACATCTGCTCATAATTGCCAACGCCGCTGATCTCATAAATCCCGAAGGGATGCGTCGTGGAAAAACTCAGAACAAGCGTCTGTATAAACGGATACACATTCAGTACAATCAGACCGATCACCGTGGGAGCCACCAGCAGATATCCCCACTTGGCGTCGTCCGTCCAAAAACCTTTTTTCATTTTTCCCTCCATGCCGCAATCAGTCTGCGGCTCTGCGATTACGGTGCTTTTGCGCTGTCCACCAGCTCCTGCATCTGTTCCAGCCCCTGATCCAGCGTCAGCTCCCCGCTGTAGATCTTCAACAGGGTATCGCTGACCTGCGTTTTCCAGTTCGGACGGGAGGCGTTGTTGACGCTCTGCACGCTGTAGTCGAACATATCGACGCACTTCTGCACGTCCGGTGCGCTCTCAAATTTGTCAAAAGCGCTCACCCATGTGCCCTCCAGACCTTCGTAGGCCGGAATCGCCGCGCCGGACTCGCCCTGAATGCGCTGTCCCTCCTCCGATCCGAGGAATTTGAGAAAGTCTTTGGCCGCCTCCAGCTTCTTCCCTCTGGCTCCGGTCGCGTAGCACAGACCGTTGGAAATCGTCGCGCGTCCGTCCCCTCTCTCCGGATCCGGACACTGGGGAAGCACGGCCACATCCCATTTTCCCTGCATGTCCTCGTTATTTTCCATCATGGACATCAGGTTCCAGTTTCCTTCCAGATACATCGCGCCCTGCTCCGAGATGAATGCTGTGCCCGGCGCCGTCTCTGCGAAGTAGTTCTGATCCGGGCACCAGTCCTCTTTCTGCAGCCCGATATAGAATTCCATCGCCATGCGGGTCGCACTGTCCGTAAAGCCGGCCTTCGTCTTGTCCTCGTTCAGAATGTAGCCGCCCGCCTGATAGACGAAATTCCAGTATCCCAGCTGATCGTCCGCATACGCCATATAGCCGTATTTCCCCGTGCGCCCGTAAATCTCGGCAGAGGCCTCTGTCAGATCGTCCCATGTCCAGCTCTCATCCGGATAGTCCACACCTGCCGCATCGAACATCTCCTTGTTGTAAACGAGACAGATCGTATCCTTGTCCTTGGGCACGCCGTAGATCCGCCCGTCCGAGCCTCTGGCGTTGTCCAGCGAAATCTCTGAGAAATGCTCCTCATAATATCCCGGATCCTCCTCGTCGTAGAGATCCGTGAGATCCGCCAGCATCCCGTAGTCCGCATACTTGAGAATCTGATTCGTGTGCATCCAGAAAATGTCCGGCAGCTGGTTCGACTCCGCCGCCGCATCCAGCTTCGTCCAGTACTCGTCCCAGCTCGTCACCTGCACCTCGATCCTGACGTCCGGATTCTCCTCCATGTACGCCTGCGCCATCGCCTCCATGCCGGCTCTCTGCGCATTGTCCCAGATCTGGAAGGAGAGCGTCGTCGTGCCGGATCCCTCCGATGCACCGCATCCCGCCAGAGAGATCACTGCGCCCAGAAGAGCCGCCGCCAGCGCCGCTCTGCATTTTCCTTTCTTTCTCACCATCCTGCCTCCCGTCCTTTCCCTCTGAAAACGCCTTTACTTATCTTTTTGCCGCTTCCCTGTTTTTTGTGATTTTAGAATATCACTGTAAATTACGGGCGTAAATGCACTACTGATAGCGGTTATATATCAAAATGCCGCTTTTCTTCATTATCCTTGATGTGTAGACGCATTTTGGTATATATTGGAAGAAATCATCCATTTTGCAGTAACGGAATGTCCCGTCACCAGCCAGTGAAAACGAGTCTGCGAAATTTTCATGGCCGTTCCGGGCTGTCCGCCCCTTTCAGAAGGAGGGTTCTATGTCCAATCTGTTATTTTCCATTTTTCCGAATGAGCGGTTTGTCGATCTCGGGCTGTACCAGTACGGCTGGGAGCAGTGCGAGCCGCTCCACTCCTACGGCCCGTCCGCCCGCAATCACTATC
Organism: Eubacteriales bacterium; assembly: GCA_030524225.1. Lineage (GTDB taxonomy): Bacteria > Bacillota > Clostridia > Lachnospirales > Lachnospiraceae > CAG-791. The sequence goes on along the minus strand of JAUNGV010000012.1, from coordinate 7,226 downwards.
TGTTTCACTATGTGATCTCCGGAACCGGAACGCTACAGTCCACCGATTCCCGGGGGCTCACCAATACGTATCAGATCAAGAGCGGAGAGGGATTTCTGATCTATCCGAAGCAGATCAACACCTACTGCGCGGATGAGGAACACCCGTGGGAGTACGCATGGGTGGAATTTGACGGTCTGAAAGCAAAAGAGGCGCTGGAGCTGGCGGGGCTGACCTATGATCAGCCCGTCTACCACTCCAACGCCCGGGATCTGAGTATGGAATTGCAAAATGAAATGCTGTATATCGCGAACCACTCCGATCAGTCGCCGTTTCATCTGATCGGCCATCTCTATCTCGTTCTCGATCTGGTGGTGCGCTCCTGTGCTTTCCGCAAACGTCTGCGCACCGGCCGTCTGCAGGATTTCTATATCCGGGAGGCCACCTCCTTCATCGAGCAGAATTTCCAGAACGAGATCGGCGTCGAGGACATCGCCGCCTTCTGTAACCTGAACCGGAGCTATTTCGGCAAAATATTCCGTGATGCCGTCGGGAAGACTCCGCAGGAATTCCTGATCAGCTACCGCATGAGCAAAGCCGCGGAACTCCTCAAGCTGACGGAGCTGAGCATACAGGATATCGGCAACGCCGTCGGTTATCCGAACCAGCTTCACTTCTCCCGTGCCTTCAAAACCGTCTACGGCATCCCGCCCAGACAGTGGCGCGCGGAGAACGCCTTCCGCATGCCGCCTGCAGAGCCCCCGCTTTCCCCGCAGAACCCCGCAGCGGTTCCGCCCAGTGATTCCGCCGCCCATCATAAAAGCCGCTGACCTAAAGTCAGCGGCTTTGTTCCTTCGAAAACACTCTGCAAGGGTCCCGGACGTTAGCTGCGCTCCGTGCAAATTTTATCCAGCAGCTCTCCAAAAAGGGAATTCGCCCACGCAAACCACGGTCTCGTGAACTGCGACGGATCCTCACAGTCAAAACCTTCGTGCATGAAATTCGTCCCCGCATGCGTCTCGGAGAGGCGCAGCAGGCAGTCCCAGATCTCCTGTTCGTCGTGTGAGGTGAGGGCCTGCATACACAGGGCGATCGGCCAGATGTACTGCGGCGGCGTGTGCGGACTCCCGACGCCCCGGGCCGCTTTCCCCTCATAGAAATAGGGATTCTCCTTCGAGAGCACGAAACGGCGCGTGTTCTCGTATACCGCGAGTTTACCCCGGTATCCCAGATACGGCATGGACAGAAGACTCGGCACATTCGCGTCGTCCATCAGCAGATGCCTGCCTTTTCCATCCGTCTCATACGCATAGATCTTCCCGTATTCCGGGTGCTCCACGACGCCGTATTTCTCGATTCCTTCCGTGATCTCTCTCTGCAGGGCGCGGCACTCTCCGGCCAGCTCCTTCTCCCCGAACACCCCTTCGAGCAGCTCCGCCGCTTCCTCCAGGGAAACCGCCGCCATCATATTCGACGGCACGAGGTACCCGTACAGACACCTGTCATCCGAAGGACGAAAGCCCGACCATGTCATTCCGGTATAGGAAACGGGATTGCCCTTGCCCTCGCAGGGAAGCGTATCGCTCTCGCGGCAGTTTCTTCTCACAAAGGAGTAGGGGGACTGCTCTTCATGGCGCTGCTCTGTTTTCCAGAGAGATACCACCGTTCTCACCATCTCCGGAAAACGCGCATCCAGCACCGCCTCGTCCTTCGTCGCCTGATACAGGGAATATGCGAACCGGATCGGCGCACAGAGGGAGTCCACCTCATATTTGCGCTCCCAGACCCACGGATTGTGCTCCGTGATGTCATTGTCCCAGTCCCATCCCCGGTTATTCGCACTCTCATTAAACGCGTTCGCGTACGGATCGGTGAGCACCTGCGAAATCTGCCTGCGCAGCACGGAGACCATAATCTCCCTGACCTCCTGTGACTGCGCCGCATAGGGGAGATAGGTATGGAGCTGCGCCGCCGAATCGCGCAGCCACATCGCCGGAATATCGCCCGTGATCACAAAGGCGTCCTCCTCCCCTCTCTCCCAGAGCACCGTCGTCTCGATGGTGTTCAGGAAACACTGCTTTGCCATCGGCGCAACCGCCGGGCAGTATTTTTCATAAAATGCTTCGAGCGCCTCCGCTCTCTGCACTAAAATCTCCGGTATTCTGACGTGTTCCATTCGATGTCCTCTCTTTGCTGCCTCACTGCCGCGGCGGCCTTTCAGGCCCGTTGTCCGCCCTGCCGCGTCCTCCGGCTTTCCTCCGGATTTTTCCCGGGGCAAGTCCGCTCCGCGGTCTCTGCTTCCAGACGCGCTTTCTCTATCTCGCCGCCAGCGCGCCCGCGATATCCTCGATCATATCCTGCACCGCCGCGCGGGACGCCTCCGCAAACCGCTCCTCGCCGAACTTCGCGTACTTCTCCTGCTGATACGCCGCAATAATGCCCCGTGAGGAATTGACGATTGCGCCCAGTCCGTCCTCGTTAAAGAAATCGACGAGATCCTTGCCCTGACCGCCCTGCGCGCCGTAGCCCGGCACCAGGATATAGGTGTTGGGCATCAGCTTTCTCAGAATCCGTCCCTGCTCCGGATACGTCGCGCCGACTACCGCGCCCACATTGCTGTACGTCCCGTCCATCGAGAGCTCGCCCCACTCCCTGACCTTCTCTCCCACCAGCTCGTAGACCGGGCGGCCGTCCTTCGTCTCCACATCCTGGAATTCTCCGCTGCTCGGATTCGAGGTCTTGACCAGCACGAAGATTCCCTTGTCCTCCTCGTTGCATACATTGATGAACGGTTTGACCCCGTCCGATCCCAGATACGGATTCACCGTCGCGAAGTCCTCGTCGAACACCCGCACCTTATGACCTCCCACCGAGATTCTTCCCAGATGGGCAATCGCATACGACTCCGACGTCGAACCAATATCGCCCCGCTTGACGTCGCCGATCACAATCAGCCCCTTCTCCCGGCAGTAACGAACCGTCTTCCAGTACGCCACCAGCCCCGGAATCCCGAACTGCTCATACATGGCGATCTGCGGCTTGACCGCGGGAATCAGATCATACACAGCGTCGATAATCTCCTTATTAAAGCGCCACACCGCTTCCGCCGCCGTCTCCAGATCGTCGTCACCAAAAATATTGTCGCGGCGCGCCCTCTCGGCCTCTCTCTGAATATGCGCCGGAATAAACTTCATATTGGGATCCAGTCCCACCACAATCGGCGCTCCCGTTTCCTGAATTCTGTCAATCAGTTTCTGAATCATCGTCCCCTCCTCTGCCGCGGTTTTCGCGGCTCTGCGGTCAGAAATCCGCGCAGGCGGTTTCTGATCTGCACCGAAGCGCCCCGCGCTTCGAGCGGGATGTTCCATCCCGCTTTTTACCTAGTCTCCAAAAACACCGCCTCGCGCTTCGCCGTCTCGTCCTCCGGATAATTCTCCAGATACGTTTCCATCAGAACCGACGCCTTTTTGAATTCGCCCAGATACTCATAAGCGATAATCTCATTAAAAGACAGGCTCTGCAGCACGGCGTTGTCCTGAATCTTCATGCCCTCCTCAAAAGAGAGCAGCGCCTCCTGGTAACTGCCCATCGCCATCTGGCACAGTCCCATCTGGTTATAAATCTCCGGGTGCGTTGTATCGTTTGCCAGATACGCCTGATAAACGCTGAGCGCATAATTGTAATCGCCGAGCGCCTCGTACGTCTTCCCCAACAGCACCGTCGCCTGATAGTTCGTATCGGAGCGCGCTTTTTCCAGACAGGTGCGCGCCGTATCGTAATCCTCCAGATAATAGGAGAGACGCCCCTTATCAAAATTGGACATTCCCTCCCCGTATGTCTCGAGAGCCTCTGAGAGATACGTCTGCCCCGTCTCCTCATAGCCGTGGGACTGCAGCGTCTCCAGAATCTCTATCATCCGGTCATAATTGGTGGGTTCAATCTCAATCGCCCTGCGAAAATCCGCATCCGCGGCGTCAAACGCCCCCTGCTCCAGCTCCGCCGCCCCGCGCAGCTCATACGTCTGCGCGTCGTTCGGACGCAGCGCGATCATCGCGTCATAGACCGCTCTCGCCTCTCCCGTCTGTCCCAGCTTCATAAAACAGGCCGCCAGATAGTAGTTGATGTCGTAATCGATATCCTCCGGAATTCCGCTTCCGCACGCCAGCGCTGCCTCGAATGCCTGCGCCGCCCCTTCGTAATCTCCCTGTCCCATCAGGGCGATCCCACGCCCGCGCTGCGCGCTCTTTTCATCCTCCCCGGCCTCCAGCGCGGCGTCAAAAGAGGCGAGAGCGGAATCATACTCCCGGTTCTGCACAGCGCTCATTCCCGCGCTCAGATTCTCTCCGGAACCGCGCAGCGCACAGCCGGATGTCAGAGAGAGCGCTGCCGCCAGCAATACGGCGATCCGCACTCTTTTTTCAGGAAAACGCACTCTTCTTCTCCTTTCCCGGAAGCTGAACAATCACGATCGCCGCAAACATCAGGGCACAGCCGAACAGCTCCCGTCCCGAAAGCGTCTGCCCGAGAAGCGCCCATCCCGCCAGCACCGAAATCACGGATTCCAGTGACATAATCAGGGAGGCAATCGTCGGATCCGCCCCCTTCTGTCCCACGATCTGCAGCGTATACGCGACGCCGCTCGACATCACGCCCGCATACAGAAGCGGCACCATTCCCGCCGCCAGCTCTGCGCCGGTCGGTTGCTCCAGAAAGAGCGCCAGAATCGTGCCGATCAGTCCTGCCATCACAAACTGCACAAAGGAGAGCTCGATTCCGTCCACCGCCGCGCCCAGCTTATCCACGCAGACGATATGCCCCGCAAAGAGGCAGGAACAGAGCAGGAGCAGAATATCCGCTCCCGTAAGGACTGTGGCCGCCTCTTTCGAGACACACAGAAAATAAAGTCCCGCAATCGCGATCAGCACACAGAGCCAGACGCGCGGAAAGAATTTTCTTGTCATAAAAAAAGCGGCAGCCGGCACAATCACGATATACATCGCCGTGATAAATCCCGCCTTCCCCACATCCGCCGTCTGCAGGGCGAGCTGCTGGAGCGTCGATGCCGAGAACAGCACCGCTCCCACCACCGCCCCGGAGGCGATCGTGCGCTTCACGCTGTAGGACGGAACACGCGAATCTCCGCGCGCAATCCGCCTTTTGGCGGCATTTCTGCGCACCGCCACCACCGGCAGCAGCACCAGCGCTCCCATCAGAAAGCGGATGCCGTTGAAGGTGAGCGGCCCCATGTAATCCATTCCGACGCTCTGGGCGACGAACGCCGTCCCCCAGATAAACGCGCACAGAAACAGGGACAGTGCATTCTTAATCGGCATTTTACCCACGGTACGCAATCACCTCAACCTCGCAGAGTACGCTCTTGGGAATCTCACGCACCGCCACGCAGCTGCGCGCCGGTTTGCCGGTAAAGTAACGCCCGTACACCTCGTTGAACGCCGCAAAATCCTTCAGATCCGCGAGAAAGCACGTCGTCTTGACGACATTCTCATAGCCGCAGCCCGCCTCTTTTAACACCTCTCCGATATTCCGGCACACCTGGTCAGCCTGCGCGCTCACGTCGCCCTCCACCAGCTCGCCCGTCTCCGGATTGATCGGGATCTGTCCCGACAGATAAACAAAATCTCCGGCCACAACCGCCTGAGAATACGGCCCGATCGCCGCCGGCGCCTTTTTCGTTGCAATAATTTCCAGTTCCTTACTCATGGTTACCTCCTTTGCCGCGTTCTCTGCGGTTTCTGATCTGTACTCCCCGAACCGGCGAACTATGTTCGCCGGTTCGAGTGAGCGAAAAGTGCCCTCAGGCGGTTTTCGGTCACTTTTCTTCAAACGCCACCTTCACATAGAAGCCGCGCTCGTTCTCCTCGATGGACTCCACCACGCCCTCTCTTGCGAGAAGCCGCTGGCTGAACGGATAATTCCCGCTCATCGCCACCGCCGGATCAATGATGTAATAGTAATTGCTCGGCAGAACGCCCTCCGTGACGGTCACCCGCTGGCCCTTTTCCACCAGATTCGGACGCTCCATCTTGAATTCCATCTCTCTCATAGACGCCTCCTTTCCGAACGCTCCGCGTCACGGCTTTCGTCACTCCTGCCGCGCTGCGATCCGCCACTCTGTCTGCACAATATCTCACTGCGCTCATGACCGCGCGGCGTCTCACCGCAGAAACCGCCTGTATCCGCACAGTCTCTCACTGCGCCGTCTGCAGACTCGAGAGATCCACGCCGCCCTCTGTCGGCCCCGTGCCCAGATAGTCGTTGCCATCCCGCACAATGGCATTCTGCAGGAGGAAGTCATACCAGAGCGCGTATGCGGAACCCTTCAGATGCACGCCGTCCGCCGTGAGATCCGAGCGCAGATTTCCATCCTCGTCGCACACTGCCGTATTCATATCAATATAAAAGATATCGTGGCCGTTGGCAAGTGTCGCGATCGCATTGTTTCTCTGCACGATATTCGTATTGTTGAATACGCTGTCCGACTTGCTCTTCTTCTCGGTGACATGCATGATGCCCTCGATATAGATGATCGCATCCGGCTGGAGCTGCCGGATCACCGCCACTGCCTCCCGGTATTTCTGATAGTACTCTTTCGTGTCCGGAATCCCCAGCTCATTGACGCCGACCGACAGATAAACCTTGCGGTACTGCTTCGTCATCAGCGCTTCCAGCACTGTTTTGCTCTGCGTCTGCGCCCCGGGCTCATACAGATCCAGCTTCCGCTCATACATATTGTAAACGGAAATTGACTCCTTGGCCAGAAATGTCGTTTTGCCCTGCAGCCCGCCGTAATCGTAGAGACCGACCGTCCGCGAATCCCCGATGAAAATGGCGTCGGAGAAATACACCTCGTCCACGCTCCGGAACCGGTAGTAATCGCCGTTCTGGGCAAAGAGCCCCGCTGTGTCCTCATTATACGCCGTTCCCTCCGGCGAGAGGAATCTCTGGTCGGCATTGCCGTAATCGACGGCCCCGACCACCTCATTATTGACACCCTCCGGCATCGAGTCCGCGTGAACGTACGTCTCGTTCTCCCGCTTGGCCTTTTCCTCCTCGCTCAGCTGCGCGTCCTCTTCTCCGGAACCGCCGGAACCCGCCGCACCGGCGTCCTCAGGATTCTGCGCCGATCCGCCGTCTCCACTCTGCTCTCCCGCAGATGCGCCGCCTTCTGTGCCAGCCGCATGATTGCCGGAGACATCGTTCCCGGAGACGTCATTGCCGGAAACATC
>JAUNGV010000086.1 GCA_030524225.1 Eubacteriales bacterium | reverse complement strand
CTCTTCTCCGCACCCTACTCCGCACTCTCCTCTGCACTCCAGTCTCTCTCTCAACAGACGCAGGCATTCCAGAAACAGCGCAAAGCGCCGTCGTCTTCCCGACTCTCCCCTCTCTTTCTCTTCTTCCTCTAAATCCGATACTTCTCCAGTCTCCCAGCCCCCGCAGAAACACTCCTCTCTCTCCGAAGCCTTTCCATGACCCACATTCTCCGCTCCTTCGCAACTCGCCTCCCGAAACCGGCGCACGATTTCCGACTGCTCCCCCCGCTCTTCATAATCTCTGTGAATTTGAAGCATCGTTTCCATAAAACTCTGCTCCAGAGCCGCCTCGCACCAATAAGAGGCGGTGCATTGACTCTCCTGTCCCGCCTCGTATTTCTGCATCACCAGACCGGATAGTAATAGTCATATGCGGCTTCCCCGCTGTCCTTCCGTGCCCGCGCCGTATACGACATCCGCTCCAGTCCCGCCCCGCACACGGCGCAGCGCAGAATGTGAAAAGGGGAAACGCAGCCTCTGCTATTTACTTCTGCCTGCGTCTGCACCTGCTTCTCCTTTTGTCCGCGCTTCGCTTCCTGCCTCCCCAGCAGCGTCCTCGTCCTCTCCCATGTCAGCCGGTCTATAATCGCCTCATGGTGATCCTTCACATAATAGCGCGCCTCTTCTCCCCGGTTAACACTGGAGCGATGTGTCAGGTAGCTCTGTGTCACCGTTTTCTGCATTTCCAGATCTCCCACATATTTTTCATTGCGCAGTACAATATAAACGCCGCCCGACGTCCAGCGTCTGCCGTTCACTGTCCAGCGGCAGGCCTCGTTCAGCTCCCGCGCAATCTGGCAGCCGCTTTTTCCATTCAGAAAGCTCTCAAAAATAGACTGCACCACCCGCGCCTGCTCCCCGTTTACCGCCCATCCTCCGTCCTGTGTCGGATCGTATCCGATCATCCTCTTCAGATTGATTTGCGGCTTTCCCTCCCGAAAACGTCTGCGCAGCGTCCACCTGATATTATCGGAGATCGAACGGCTCTCCTCCTGGGCGAGCGCAGAAAGAATCGTGAGCAGCAGCTCGCTCTTTGCATCCAGCGTGTCGATATTCTCCTTTTCGAAATAAATCCCGACAGGCGGCGTAAGCTGGCGGAGCTGGCGCACACAGTCCAGCGTATCCACGGTATTTCTGGCAAACCGGGAAATCGACTTCGTCACAATATAGTCGATCCTGCCCGAAACCGCATCCTCGATCATGCGGTTGAACTGCACGCGCCGCACCCGCGACGTTCCGGTAATCGCTTCATCCGCATAGATTCCCGCCAATATCCAGCCCGCTCTGTTCCGGATCATTCCCGTGTAAAAATCCTTCTGCATCGTATACGAGGTCTGCTGACTCTCATCCCCCGTAGAGACGCGGCAGTACGCCGCCACCCGCAGCTGTGGAACCTGGCCGGTCTGTTTCCCGCTTTGTGCAGTGCGTTTCGTTGCCGGAATGACGATCACTCTCCCTGCAAACGACTCCTCTCCCGTCACCCGCTTCCCCTCAATACTCTCTTTTTTCACATTGTTTCCTCTCCCCATGTTCCCTCCCTGTTTTCTCCCCATTCTCTCCTTATTCTCTCCATATCGCTGCATTCTGATCGCCAACCGTCAGAATATCCGCACAGGGATTCCCCCTCCTTCTGTGATCCTGCACATTGCTCTCCATCATCACCCGCGTTTTGCTCCCATCCCTCCACCGCACGGTGCAGCACAGCGGCGAATCCACCTGCACCTCCGTCACAAACGCTCTCAGGGATTCCTGTTCACCTACAAAACGCGTCGTAGCCACGAAACGCGCCATGCTTGCGGGATATGCCACGGTTACAGAACGTGCCATGGTCACGGAGCGCGCCATGCCCACGGAGCCTTCCATGATTGCGAAACGTGCCACGCCCACGGAATCTTCCATAATTGTGGCATGTGCCATGGTCGCGGAACGAGGCATGACCGCGGAATGGCACATGGCTATGGAATGGTTCATGATCGCGGGAATCCCCGCGTCTTCGCTCTCCACCTCCCCGCGTCGGTCCCTCTTCTCTCCGAAATGGATTCTCATCGCCTCATCAAGAATTCTTTCCACCTGCTCTTCATAAAGATATTCTGCGCTGCACAGATTGATCTCCCTGCGCAGCCGACTGTTAGGACACTCCCAGATCGGATAATATCTGCGGTTTCGCGTCGTATAATACCGCCCGCAGTGCGCACAGCGCAGAAGTCCGGAGAACGGATAACGAGGTCCCGTTTCCACTTTCGATGAGATGCTGACACGCGTTCCGCCCTGCTTCCTATTTGCCTCGCCTCTGCTTCCGGCCAGTTCGCAGAGCTCTCTCTCCACAATAGCGGGATGATGATCACGCACCAGATACCGCGGCAGCTCGCCGCGATTTGGAAGGAGTCTGTGCGTTAAATACTCCTGTGTGAATTTTTTCTGCAGAAGCACATCACCCGCATACCGTTCCATTTTCACCAGACGTCCTATCCTCGCCCCCGTCCAGAAGGAGGAGGAAGAAGGCGGCTCTATCTGTTCCCGATTGAGTCGTCCGGCAATCGCCGTATACGTCTCTCCCTGTGCCGCCTCCCGGAAAATCCGTCTCACAATCTCCGCCTCCTGCTCTTCGACAACAACCGCCCGGTATCTCCTACGCGATGGAGGAACGTTTCTGTTCCCTTCCGACGCTTCTCCTGCTACCTGCTTTTCCTCCGCAAACCGGTATCCATACAGCGCGAGGTTGCGCGCCTGCCCCTGCGCATACCGTTTTCTGATTCCCCATCGGATGTTCTCGGAAATACTACGGCTCTCCTCCTGCGCGATCGCTCCCAGCGTCGTCAGGAGAAATTCGCTGTTCTCCTCCATTGCCCGCAGATTTTCCTTCTCAAAATAAATATCGACGCCGCATTCCCTCATCATCTGCAGCGCCGCAAGAAAATCCCTTGTATTCCTAGAAAAACGCGAAATTGATTTCGTCAAAATCAGATCGATCCGCCCCATGCGGCAGTGACACAGAAGGCGCTGGAAACCGCTTCTCCCTTTCCCCGTCGTTGCGCTCGCTCCGTAATCCGCATAAATCCCCACCGGGCTCCACTGTCTGTTTTCCGCAAGAACCCTGTTAAAATAACGTTCCTGCATTTCATAGGATTCCTCCTGATTCTCATGATCTGTAGAGACGCGGATGTAAGCTGCCACCCGTTTCTGCCGCTCTCCGCCGCTCTTTTCCCGCTTCTTACTGTCCTCAGTCGATGTCCACACCCCATAACCTCCTCTGTTTTCTCCTTTCGATCCCATTTCTCGCTCTCTGCTCTTTTCTGACTTTTACGTTCTTTCTCCTCACTCATCATGCCGTTTTTTCGTCTTCCTCCTCATCATCTCTCTTTTTCGCCGCTCTTCTTTCCCCTCCGCCCCCTTTCGTCTCACTTCATGCAGCACACATTCTCAGACGTCTTCACATTTCCCGCAATAAAAACAGTATAATCTTCCCTCTCTTCTCTGAAAACACAAATCTCCGGAAAGAAAGGAAAAGAAAAAGACGCAGACCGAATCAATTCCGGCCGCGTCCTTTTCCTTATTCCTGTCCCTCTCTTTTCTTTTGCTTCTCTCTATGATCTCTGAGCAATTTTCAGAAGAGACTCTCCGATTCTCAGATTACAGCTGTTTCGCCCTGTTCCTTCCATGCTGTCGAATTTTTCAGCCGAAACCTTCCCGTTTCTCATACGACAGCCACCTCACCCTCCGCATCTTCCACCTCGTCAAATTTTTCAGAAAAAGCTTCCGCACTTCATCACCTTATCTCTTAAATCCGGTCTGTAGCCCGGATCTCCTTCTTTCAGGCTTCCGTACACAACACCTAACTCGCCCTGATGTCCGGTGGAGTGGATGAACTTCTCTCCTCCCAGAGACACCGCCACATGTCCCGGGAAAAAGATCAGATCTCCCTGTTTCAGCTTCTCCCTCGGAATTTCATGAACCGGATAGCCCTCCACAAGATCCGCATCACGGTAAATCAGAATTCCATTCATAAAATAACTCATGAAGGCGAGACCGGAGCAGTCGATCCCCTCCGGAGACTTGCCGCCCCAGCGGTACTGCGTTCCGAGATATTTTTTCGCCTCCGCCACAATACTGCGGCGCAATGCAGCAACCTGCCGTCCCTGCGCAGTGCATTGTTCAGCGTCTTCCTCTGTCCGCTCTCCGTCCTGCCCCTGCGTATCGCACTGTTCGGCTGCTCTCTCTGTCCATTCTCCGCCCGCTCCTCGCACGGCATTCCTGTTTTCCTCTTTCTTCTTCGGAAAATACAGGGCTTCCAGAGCAGGATATTCTCTGACTCTGGGAGCCGCGACGACGCCTTCCTGTCCGTCCGGCAGCCGCACCGGGAGATACCCTTCCCGCTCCTCTCCGCAGACAGACAGCAGACTCCCTCTGGGCACACTCAGCAGAATCCTCCCCTGCACCCTGGGGATCGCCTGCACATCCGCCTGCACAGAGGTCACAACGCAGAGAGCGGCGCCCTCACAGGCATAGAAGCGGCGCAGTTCTCTCCGCCGGCAGCGAACCAGCGCGCTCCTGTCCATATATCCTTCATAGCCGTAAAAAGTCCGCACGAGAGCGATGTGCTCATCCTCCTCCAGCACCCGCACGCTCCAGCCGCAGAATACCTCGTCCGAGACGCCGCCTTCCTCCGCTCCCTGTCCTCTGCGCGCCGCTTCCGCCGCCCGCCGCGTCTCGTACAGAAATGCGGCCCCCTTTTTCACAATCCCGTATTTCATACTTAATCTCCATCCCCTTCGTTTCACGCACGTCACAAACAAGCGCCGTATCCCGCTCCGCGCCGTTCGTCGAGAACCCGCCTCGAGAGCCGGCCGATCAGCTTCGCCGCCTCCTTCGCCTGTGCCTCTCCCCCGCTGAACTCCGAGACGAAGACGCCGAGGAAATAGTCGCCCTCCGGCGACAGGAAGATCCCCGCGTCGTGCTCGATGTCGTCCAGCCCTCCCGTCTTGTGCGCACAGACGAGAGGTTCATACAGATATCTCTGCAGGCTTTCGTGATCGCGGTTTCTCGTCAGGATCTCCCACGCTGTCTCCATCATCGGATCTGATTCCCTTTGCCGGTAGATCAGATCCATGCAGCGGAAGATATCCTCCGGAGACGTATAATTATTTCTCCCCTGTGCGACCGCCTCGAAATCCAGCATGATCCGCTGTGCCCTTGTCTCCTTCAGCCCCAGCGAGACAAAAAACTCATTCATCCGCACAAAACCCAGATACTCCATCAGCACATTGGTCGCCGTGTTATCGCTGTTCACGATCATCCAGACTGTCAGCTCGTAGAGCGTCGCCTCCCGCGGCCCGTACTCAAAGACAAGAGAATCCTCGCAGATCTGCTCCCTCCGGACCGGAAGCGCCGTATCAAACCCGAGTCCCTCTCTCTTCATCCGGTCGAACAGGCAGAGCATGATCGGAATCTTGATGGTACTCGCGGAGACCACAGCGTCCCGCGCGTGAGAAGAAAGCAGGATCCGGACCTCATTTCCCGCAGGCCTGCACGCAGGCGCAGGCATTTCCGATATCTCCCCGTGCACTGCCGCGTCCGGCAGCTCTTCTTTACCGATATCCCCATTCAGTTCCGCATACAGATAAGCGACTTTTCCCGGAAAAGAGGCCGCCTGCTGCTCGAAATACTCCCGCAGCGTCAGTTCTCGCTCTTCTGCCATCTTATCAATTTCCCTCCCTCAATTGTCAAAGCGGCGCGTCGGCTTCCGCCGCACACGCCGCCCGCATGATAATGGTATACTCCTTATTGGATTGATCCTTACTTCTGCGTCAGATAACCGAAGTAAACATTGCCGCAGTAGTACACAAGACCATCGTAATTCGTATCGTCAAACAGATAGGTATTGACCGAATGGAACAGCGGAATCACCGGAACATCCTGCGCCAGAATGCTCTCGCACTCCGCATAGTTCTCCCACTGCGCCGCCACGTCGCTCTCTGCGATCGCCGCATTGTAAGCCTCGTCGTACGCCGCGTTCGAGTAGCCCGCGTCATTGGAGCCGGTCGTCATCGTGTAGAGCATGTTCGAGATGTCCGGGTAGTCCATATACCAGCCATAGTACGCCAGATCGTAATCCTTGTTCTGTCTCTGGGTAAAGAAGCCGTCCACGGTCTCCACAGTGATTGTCGTGATGCCGAGCATATCGCTCCAGTCTCCCACAATCGCCTCCGCGATCTCCTTGCGGTCGTCGTTGTTGACGATGTAGGTCAGACTCGGGAAGCCCTCGCCGTTCTCATAGCCCGCTTCCGCCAGAAGCTCTTGTGCCCTCGCCACATTTGCCTCATAATCATCCGCGTCAAACCACGGCTCCACAGTGGTGTTGAACTCCGTGCCCTCCGCATTCGTCAGTCCGGACGGGGTATAGCTCGTCGCCAGCTCATCGTCCATCGCACGAATCGAAATCAGACGGTTTCTGTCGATGGCAAGACTGAGCGCCTGACGCACTCTCTCGTCCTTGATCGCATCCGACGCATTGTCGCTAACATTGAACATCACGCAGTAGGTGTTGTAGCCCTGTGCGGTCTGCATTCCGTTGTCCTGCACCGTCGCAACGGCGTCTGCCGGATAGGTGTCGGAGTAAATGATGTCTCCGCTCTGGAAGGAAGCCAGCATCGTGGAGCTGTCCGTCATCAGATCCCATGTGATCTGTCCCGCCGTGATGTTCGCCGCGTCATAATAATCGTCTCTCGCGGTCATCACCATCTCCTGCTGATGCGTCCAGGAAGTCATCTCATACGCGCCGTTGTAAACCGCCAGCTCCGGATCCGTCGCATAGGAATCTCCGTACTGCTCCACGATATCCTGTCTCACCGGATACGCGGACGGGAACGCGAGCACGCTCGGCAGATATGCGCAGGGATACGCCAGCGTCACAACGATCGTCTTGTCATCCGGAGCCTGTGCGTCCGCCACCATGTCGAGGAGCGTGCTGTAGTCGCCCGCGGACTCCTCCAGATACTGCCAGCCGTAGATGAAATCGCCTGCCTTCACCGGCTCGCCGTCAGACCATGTGATATCGTCGCGCAGCGTAAAGGTGTAGGTCAGTCCGTCCTCAGAGACCTGCACGTCCTGTGCCTGCCCCAGCTCCGGCTCGTTGTTCTTTCCGATCTTATACAGTCCCTCGTAGAGATGACGGCAGGCGGAAAGACCTTCCAGAGTTCCGGAGAGCGCCGTGTTGACGACCATCGAATCCTCGCTGCCGACGCAGACGTTAAAGGAGAGCTTCTCTCCCGTCGTCTCTGCCGACGCCTCGCCGGACTCCGCCGCAGTGTCCGTCTCTGTCTCCGCAGCCGTATCACCCGACGCCGCGCCGCCGCAGCCTGTCAGGAGCGCGCCGGCCATTACGCCGCAAAGCAGTAGTGACAGTACTCTTTTTTTCATAACTTGTCCTCCTCTTTTTTGTATGGAGAAGCACCTCATGGCGCCTCCCGCAGACCGTGCAGGCGGACGGCTCTTCGTCCGCTCGAACTGCGGCCCGCTATCCAACGGATTTTACAGGGCAAAATCCGGTTGTTTCCCAACTGTCCTCTCGCCGGAATTCCTCCGGCATGTCGTCCGATTCTAGCGCTTGGACGACATCTTCGGATCGAGCGCGTCCCGCAGCCCGTCTCCGAACAGGTTAAAGGAAAGAATAATCAGACTGATCAGCACCGCCGGGAACAGCAGGCGGTACGGTGTCACGGTGATGCTGTCCAGCGCCTCCGAAGTCAGCGATCCCAGACTGGCCATCGGCGCGTTGACGCCGATACCGAGGAAGCTCAGAAACGCCTCGGTAAAAATGGCGGAGGGGATCTGCAGCATCACCGTCGCAATCAGCTGCCCCTCGCAGTTCGGCAGCAGATGTTCCCGGATCAGACGGCCCTTGGACGCGCCCAGCGCTCCCGCCGCCGTCACATATTCCATCTCTTTGAGCTGGAGCACCTGTCCGCGCACGATACGCGCCATACCGACCCAGTACAGACAGCCGTAGACGATGAAGATCGCCAGCAGTCCGGAACCGATCGTCTGCAGAGGTTTGAAAAAAGCCACGTTATTGACGAGGTTCGTGATCGGCTCATCAATCACGAGTTTGATCACGACGATCAGCAGAATCTCCGGCACCGAATAAATCACATCGACAATACGCATCATGACCGTATCCACCTTGCCGCCCGCCAGACCGGAAATCGCACCGTAAATCGATCCGATCACCAGCACGATCACCGCGGAGACAAGGCCGACGATAATCGAAATGCGGGCCCCCACCATACAGCGCACCAGCAGATCCCTGCCGAGGCGGTCCGTACCGAAAGGATGCACCAGGCACGGCGCCATGCTCTCGTCCCCTCTGATCTGCTGATCATAGGAGTACGGGGAGAACATCGGCCCGATAAATGCAAAAACAGCGAGAATGCAGATCACAACGAGAGCCGTCATCGCTATTTTATTTTTCACCAGTGTCTGCATTGCCGATTTCCAGAATCCGATCTCCTCAGTATTCTCTCTCTCGTCGGCGAAATAATTTTTCGGAAGCGGCTTGAACGAATCCTTGTCCACCTTGACCTGCAGGCTTCCGAAGCCGCCCAGTATCTTTCCCTCTGCCATTGGAATCCCATTCCTTTCCCGCCGCAGACCTTCCTGCGTCTGCGTTTCTCTGCGCTGTTCCTGCTGCCCTTCTCCTGCATCCGTGCTTCTCTGCTCTTTCCTTCCGTTTTCCCTTCACCCTGAGCATTCGCTGCATTCCTCCGGGCCGTCGCTGTGCTAGTTCATCTTGATCCGCGGATCCACGACCTGATAGAGAATATCGCAGAGCAGATTCATAAAAATAACGAGAGCGGCGTAAAACGTCGTCGTCCCCATAATCAGCGTGTAGTCTCTGGCGCTGATCGCGCTCACGAAGTAGCGCCCCAGTCCCGGCACATTGAAGACCGACTCCGCCACGAAACCGCCGGTCAGAATACTCGCCGTCAGCGGCCCCAGATAGGTGATGATCGGAATCAGGGAGTTCTTTAATGCGTGGATGAAAATAACGGTGAACTCATTCATTCCCTTCGCCCGCTCGGTTCGCAGATAATCCTGCCCCAGCACATCGAGGATACTCGCCCGCGTCAGTCTTGCAAGATAACAGGTCGGATACGTGGCGAGTACGATCACCGGCATGACCCAGCCGCCCGGCTTGTTAAACGAGGTGGGCAGCAGTCGGAGATTTACCGCAAAGACCAGCATGATCACAGCCGCAATGACGTAGCCCGGCACTGAAATTCCCACCGAGGTGATCACCCGGATCACGTTGTCCACCAGCTTTCCCTTGCGCAGCCCCGACAGGCAGCCGAGGGTGACGCCGACCACAATCGCGGTCACGATGGCGATCAGGCCGAGACGGAGCGATACGCCGAAGGCATCCGTCACAATCGTACTGATCGCGCGCCCCTTCTGCAGCACATAGCTGTTGCCCATATCGCCCTGCAGCAGATTTCCCAGATATTTGATGTACTGAATATGCACCGGCTGATCCAGTCCGTACTTCGCCCGCAGGATCGCCTGCTGCTCCGCCGTCGCCTTCTCCGACATGAACGGATCGCCCGGCAGCAGCTCCATCAGGAAGAAGGTGATCGTGATAATTACAAACAGACTGAGCAGAGCCAGCAACACTTTTTTCAGAATACGTTTTGCCAATTCCATTGTTAATCTCCATTCCGGAGCGCTCCTCGCGACGGGGCGACGCAAATGTCCGATTTGCGTCTGCCATGTATAGCAAAATCTTTGATTTTGCGTTGTGATTTGTGACGCTCCGACACAAATCCC